>SKWB01000373.1 GCA_007129135.1 Halococcaceae archaeon
GATGCTGTCGCCCGGTTCGAGTTCGAAGTGGTTGATCGCGAGATCGGTCGTCCCGAGCGCCTCGGAGAGCGGGCGGACCACCTCGGCGGGGCTGCTCGTCTCTGGCTGGTCGACCGCGTCGATCCGTACTTTCTCCATACACCGTCGACAGCTACCGTCGGCATAACTGTGCACGCGGACTGGTCTCTCACCCGAAACGGTTACCTGAGTGCCCACGTTCTCGACACGTGTTCCCACACGCACTCGAATCCGACCGGCTCGACTTCGAGGGCCTCTCCCGCGAAACCGTCGACGTCCTCGCGCTCTACGATGTGTTCGGCCGGGGACCGGACGTGGAGGCGGTCTTCGAGTACGTCGACTCCGATCCCCACCGAACGCCGAAGGAGACGTACGAGTTCGTCCGACGTGCAGAGACGCAGTGGGACGACGGGGAGGGAGCGAAGTACGTGATCCGGCCGAAGGCGGGCGAGGAGGGCACAGGAGAGATCGCCGGCGTCACCGGGATCTACCCCGACTGGGAGCGACGACTCGCGACGCTCGGGATCGTCCTCGACAAACGGTTCTGGGGACGGGGATACTCGGGCGAACGGGCCGACCTGTTCGTCCGCCTCGCCTTCGAGCGCTTCGACCTCGACCTGGTCGCGGTGACGTACATCGACGAAAACGAGCGATCGAAGCGGGCGATCGAGCGCTACGTCGAGCGGTTCGGCGGACGGTACGAGGGGTTGTTGCGGAACTGGCTCGCGGTCGACGGTGAGGTGTTCGACTGCCATCGCTACTCGATCCACAGGGACGAGTACGAACACGCGAGATCGAACGCGAGCGTCGATCCGGATCGAACCGGTCAGTACTCCTCGTCGAGGATGTCCGAGACGGTGACGACTTCGACGTCCGCGTCCTCGATGTAGTCGAGCAGCGAGTCGAGTTCCTCTTCGGTGATGTCGTCGAGGTCGCCCTCGCCGACGCCGTGAGCGAGGCCGATGGCGAGCTGGTTGTACTCGGCGGCCATGTCGACCAGCTGGGTGAAACCGTCGAGGTCGTGCATCGCGTTCCGCGAGACCGTGTGGGGGTCGGTCGGGGGCATCGCGTTGTTGCAGCCACCGAAGTAGGAGTTGAAGTCGTAGATATCCCGGGTGATGTCGACGACCTCCTGGTTCACGTCGTGGTACGGGACGAAGTGTGCGCGCGCGCCGTCCTCGAACCCACGTCCTTCGAGGTACTCGTGGTCGGCTTCGAGTTCGGCTCGCGCCTCCTCCGGATCCATCTCGGTGAGGGTGTCGCTCCGTTCGGTGTGGGCCGAGACGTCCCAGCCGGCGTCGCGCATCTCCCGCAGCTGGTCGGTCGAGAGCCGTCCCTCCTGGTTGATCGAGGGGGGGATCGTCGCGAGCACGCCGCGCATCTCGCGCTCTTCGAACATCGGGAAGGCGACGTCGTACTGGTTCTCGACGATGTCGTCGAACGTCAGCATCACGTAGCCCTGATCCGCTGCCTCGGTGAGCCTGAGGTCGTCGATCCAGAACCGGGTCTCCTCGTCCTCCTCGCCCTCGACGAAGATCCGGATCTCCTCGACGTCGCTCAGGTCGGGTTCGCCGCGGACGCTCGTGTAGCCGACGTCGACGCGCTGCCAGCCCTCGTACATGCTGAGGATCCGGCGGCGGCAGGTGAGCATGTCGCTCTCGAACGGTGCGAGCACCTGTATCACGACGTTCGTCGGCCGGGGGGAGTCGACCTTGATCGCGAACGAGAGGTCCTGGCCCTCCATGTCGAGGCCGCCGATCGCCTGGAGGACGCCCGCCCTGCCGTCCTCGCTCTCGATCCGGAGCGACTGGCTCCCGGTGAGCGCTTCGTCCTCGTCACCGCCGAAGTCGCCCGCGAGCGTCGCCCAGTTCCCCTCGTCCTCGAAGTCGTCGAGGAGCTCGCCGTGACCGATCGCGGGTGGCGTGACGTCCTCGTCTTCCTCTTCCTCCTCCTCGGGCGTCTCCTCCCCGTCGTCGTCACCCTCTTCGTCGTCGCCGTCGTCGGCCTCCGCTCCGTTGGCGGCGACGTCGTCGGTCTCTTCTCCCTCTTCGTCCTCCCCACCGAGGTCCGCACAGCCAGCGAGCAGGGCGGTTCCCGCTCCGACGGTCGCGAGGAACCGTCGTCGATTCGAGCGCTGTTTCATATATCTGATCGGTGGAAGTACCGACGTGGCTTGGTAATACGGGTGATAAGCGAGGTTACGGCCCAGCTAACGCCGCCGTCGACCCACGACACGTGGTACCGATATTACATCACCCCCTCGACCGCGTGCTTCGACCGACGAAACCCGGCGACTGCTCTCCGATTAGCGACGAACTAATGAGTGAAGAGCACCCGAGCGATCGGTTCGAGACGGCATAGTAATGTGTCCGGCGGGTCCATCGTGGCCATGAGCCTGTTCGGAACCAGCGGGATTCGAGGTCCCGTCGGTGAGTCGGTGACCGCCGCCCTCGCGCTCTCGGTCGGTCGTGCGGTCGCGACCGAGGGTGCGGACCGGGTCGTCCTCGGTCGCGACCCGAGGGCGACCGGCGAGTGGCTTGCGGACGCCACCGAAGCGGGCCTCCGCGAGTGTGGCGCGGACGTGGTCGAGCTGGGACTGGTCTCGACGCCGACGCTCGCCCGCGGGGTCGCCTGGAACGACGCCGACGCCGGCGTGATGATCACGGCCTCGCACAACCCCGCCCCCGACAACGGGATCAAGCTCTGGAACCCCTCGGGGCAGGCGTACACGCCGGACCAGTGTCACGCGATCGAGGCCCGGATGGCCGACGAGACGTACGCCCTCACGCCGTGGGATCGGACGGGACGGCGCGAGACCGACCCGGGAGCGACGGACCACCACGTCGCCACGCTGGTCGAGCGGACGCCCTCGCTCTCGGGGCTCTCGGTCGTCGTGGACGTCGGGAACGGCGCGGGTGGGCTCACCGCCCGAGCGCTCTCGGAGCTGGGTGCCGAGGTGCGCGTCCTCAATGCGACGCCGGACGGGACGTTCCCCGGCCGGCCGAGCGAGCCGACGGCCGCGAACTGCGAAGCGCTCTCCCGGATGGTCGCGGACTCGGACGCCGACCTCGGGATCGCACACGACGGCGACGCGGACAGAATGCGTGCGGCGACGGAGTCGGGCCGGTTCGTCCCCGGCGACGTCCTCCTCGCGCTGTTCGGCCGGATGGCCGCGGGCGAGGGCGACCGGATCGCCGCGCCGATCGACACGAGCCTCGCGGTCGACGAGACGCTCGCGACGGTCGGTGCGTCGGTCACGCGCACGCGCGTCGGCGATGTCTTCGTCGCGGAGCGAGCGACGGAGCCGGACGTCGTCTTCGGTGGCGAGCCGAGCGGTGCGTGGATATGGCCGGAGGAGACGCTCTGTCCGGACGGCCCGCTCGCGGCCTGCCGGCTGGTGGAACTCGTCGCGACCGAGGGGTCGTTCGACGCGCTCGTCGAGGAGATACCGCTCCCGGAACTCCGCCGCGGGGCCGCCCGCGTCGAGGAGTCGGAGAAGGGTGAGCTGATGGACGGGGTCGAACGCGAGGTCGAGACCGAGTACGACGAGGAGCAGCTGACGACCATCGACGGCGTTCACGTCACGTTCGACGACGGCTGGATCCTGATCCGCCCGAGCGGTACCGAACCGAAGGTTCGTGTCACGGCGGAGGCACACGGGAGCGAACGGGCCGAGGAGCTCTTCGACCTCGCCGGATCGCTCGTCGGTCGGCCGGTCTCGTGACCACGGTTTCCGAACCTTTCGGTCGTTTTCGTCGATCGAGCGGTTTAGTACCTCCATAGGAAACCGTCGTTCGTTCGTCCACCCGGGAGATGGTGGCGTACGTGCTCGCTCTGAAGCCAGCGGTCGGTCTCTACGGACAACACGACCCGAGTGCCGTGTTGTTCCGCGACGGCGAGATCGTCTTCGGCATCGAGGAGGAGCGTCTCTCGCGGAACAAACACGCGGTCGGGGAGTTCCCCGAGCGTTCGATCGAGGCGTGTCTCGACCACGAGGACATCGAACTCGCGGACGTCGACGAGATCAGGCTCCCGTACCGTCCGGAGCTCCGCTCCCGGATCCTCGGTCACTACCTCCGGGACGCCCTCTCCGTCGGCGGGATCGCCGGGAAGGCGAACGCGATCGAGAGCGTCGTCCGGTCGCAGGTCGTCTCGCAGTTCTTCTCCACGCGCGCGGTCGAACGTCGGCTCGCGTCGATCGGCGAGCCCGTCCCTGGGATTCGAACGATGGAACACCACGCCTGCCACGCGGCGAGCGCGTTCCATCCCTCGGGGTTCGACGAGGCGCTCGTGCTCACGATAGACGCGAAGGGCGAGTACGACTCGACGGTCGTCTGGGACGGCACCCCAGACGGGCTCTCGCGGATCAGGACCTACGAGCACCCGAACAGCCTCGGTCTCTTCTACGCCGTGATCACCGAGTACCTCGGCTACCGGATGTTCAACGGGGAAGGGAAGATAATGGGGCTGGCGCCCTACGGCGAGCGAGATCCGGAGATCGAGTCCGCGCTCCGGGAGGTCGTCGAGACCGGCGTCGAGTACGACGTGACGCCGTTGACGAGGCGCTGGGGGACCGGCCACGGCGTCTCGCGCCTGGAGGAGCTGTTCGACCGGCCGCGGAACGACCGCGGGGGCGAGTTCGAGCAGTGGGAGCGAGACCTCGCGCACACGGCGCAGGCGCTCCTGGAGGAGACGGTGCTCTCGATCGCTGAGACCTACTGCCGGCGGTTCGACCGGTCGAACGTCGCGCTCGCGGGCGGCGTCGCGCTCAACTGCAAGATGAACCAGCGGATCCGCGAGTCGTCGGCCGTCGACGGGGTCTTCGTCCAGCCGGCCGCTCACGACGCCGGACTCGCGATCGGTGCGGGCTATCTCGACCAGAGACCCGCCGACGTCCCGGAGATGACGACCGCCTACCTCGGGCCCTCGTACGACGCCGACGAGATCGCGGACCTCTTCGCCGTGAACAAGATCGCGTACGAGACTCCCGAGAGCGTCGAACGCCACGTCGCGGAACGGCTCACGGAGGGCGCGCTCGTCGGCTGGTTCCAGGGGCGAATGGAGATGGGCCCGCGTGCGCTGGGGAACCGCTCGATCCTCGCCGATCCTCGAACGGTCGAGTCGCGCGACCGGGTCAACGAGTTCGTGAAACACAGGGAGGGCTGGCGGCCGTTCGCCCCGTCGATGCTGGAGGAGGCCGCACCGGCGTACCTCGTCGACGGCGAACCGGCGCCGTTCATGGTCCAGACGTTCGACGTCAGGGAGGCGAAGAAACACGAGATCGAGGCGGTGTTGCACCCCGCCGACGACACCACGAGACCACAGACCGTCAGGGCGGAGCAGAACCCTCGTTACCACCGACTCATCTCCGAGTTCGAGGCGATCACGGGCGTCCCGGCACTCCTCAACACCTCGTTCAACGACAACGCCGAACCGATCGTCACGCGGCCATCCGAGGCGATCAAGGACTTCTTCGGGATGGGCCTCGACGTCCTGGCTCTCGGCGACGTCGTCGTCGAGAAGGCGGCACAGCGACCGGCGCGGGCCGGGGTCGACGGAGCGGTGGCCGGTCGGTCCGGAGACCGGTGAGTGGTATCGAGTGGCTCACTCTCCGTTTCAGGGGCGTTAGCCGCCAGATAACAAAGGGGCGACTCGGTAAATGAGCGGGCAATGCAGGCTGTCATCTTAGCTGCGGGACAGGGAACCCGTCTCCGCCCTCTCACCGACTCGGTCCCCAAACCGATGCTCCCGGTCGTCGAGAAACCGATCGCCGCCCACGTCGCCGACGCCGCCGCCGCGGCCGGTGCCGACCGGCTCGTCTTCGTCACGGGCTACATGGGCGAACAGGTAGAGGAGTACTTCGGCGAGGAGTACCGGGGCGTGCCGGTGAGCTACGCTCGCCAGGAGGAACAGCTCGGGACGGCCCACGCCGTCCGGACGGCCCGCGAATCGCTCGACGACGGCCCGTTCTCGGTCCTCAACGGCGACAACCTCTACGACCCCGAGTGCGTCATGGAACTCTTCTCGAACGGCCCGGCGCTCGGGGTCACGCACGTCGCGGAACCGCAGAACTACGGCGTCTGCTCGGTCGAAGACGGCCGCGTGGTCGACATCGTCGAGAAGCCGACGAACCCACCCTCGGACCTCGCGAACGCCGGCGCGTACGTCTTCCCCGCGGAGGCACAGGGATATCTCGACGTCCCGATGAGCGAGCGGGGTGAACACGAGCTCACGGACGTCCTCGCACAGGTGATCGACGAACACCCGGTCACGCCAGTCGAGCTGACGCGGTGGATGGACGTCGGTCGCGCGTGGGAACTGCTCGAGGCGAACGGGCTCTACGTCGAGAACCAGGAACCGGTCGTCGAGGGGTCCGTCCACCCCAGCGCGGACCTCCGGGGGAACGTCGTCGTCGAACGCGGTGCGACGATCGACGCCGGCGTCGTCATCGAGGGTCCTGTCAGGGTGAGATCGGGCACGGAGGTCGGTCCGAACGCGTACATCCGGGGGGCGACGGTGCTCGAACCGAACGTCCACGTCGGAAACGGCGTCGAGATCAAGAACAGTCTGGTAATGCGCGGGACGAATGTCCCCCACCTCTCGTACGTCGGCGACAGCGTCCTCGGTCGGTCGGTGAACTTCGGCGCGGGCACGACCGTCGCGAACCTCCGTCACGACGGCGAACCGATTGAACTCACGGTGAAAGGCGAGCGGGTCTCGACGGGTCGCCGGAAGTTCGGCGTCGTCGCCGGTGACGGCGCGAAGACCGGGATCAACACCTCCCTCGGTCCCGGTGTGACGCTCTCTCCCGGCGCGACGACGCTCCCCGGTGAGACGGTCACGCACGACCGCTGAGGGGCGAGAGACGGACTCGACGGCCAGGATCGTTATTCGGAGGATAATAATACGAGCCACGCGTCTACCCGAGACGATGAGCGACGACCCGTCATCCGGCCGGCGGTCGCGCCGCCGGATCAACCCGGACGGCTCGCCGCAGTCGGACGCCGGTTCCGGTCGCGAGATTCGCGACCCACAGCCACGCCAGCGGGAGCGTCGCTCCGATTCATCGGACCGGTCCGGACTCTCCCCGGCCCCGAGCGGTGACCCCGATCGGGGGCCGTCCTCGGCACCGGGGTCGCCCCCGCCGGAGGAAGAGGACGGCTACGGCACGGCGTTCCAGCGGCTGATGCTCGTTCTGGGCGCCGCGATGGTCATCGCCGCGATGCTGATCACGGTCGGGCTGCCCGGGCTTCCCGGTTCGGAGGGTCCTGCCGACGAAGCACCGGAGGGCGACGTCCCCGAGGACGAGGTGCCCGAGGGTGAGGACGAGGAGACCGACGGTGAGGAGGCGGACGACGACGGCGGGGCCGAAGAGGGGACACCGGTCGTCGAGGACGACGACCCACCACCGGAGGAAGCGGATGACACCGGCGCGGCAGACGACGCGGGTGAGGCGGACGACGCTGGTCCACCCGAGGACGCCGATGACGACGCGGACGACGGTGGAGACGATGAGGCCGATGCGGATGACGCCGCTGACGACGATGTCGATGACGACGCTGCGGACGACGACGCGGACGACGCCGAGGATGACGCAGACGATGCCGACGACGAGGCGGACGACGCTGATGACGCGGATGACGCAGACGATGCCGAGGATGACGCAGACGACGCTGATGACGCGGACGACGCGGACGACGCGGACGACGCGGACGACGCCGACGACGATGCGGACGACGACGCCGACGATACGGATGACGCCGACGACGATGCGGACGACGCTGATGACGACGACGGACCGATCGACGTGACGATCGGCGAGGACGACGGTGACGACGAGTAGTTGGAACGGGGTCTCACGCTCGAAGCGAGCGGGTTCGGTGGTTCTCTCGAAGCCGTACGAACGCCGACAGAGTCGTGACGTTCAGGCGGGACGGATGAGTTCGCTGGCCTCGTCCATCGGGGTGTCGGTGGCGTACTCGGTCCAGCAGAGCGCGTCGTAGAGTCTGAGCTTGATCCTGGGCGGTAGCTCGTGGATGTCAGCCCGACCGGGAAAGAGCCGGTCGTCCATCCCGAGTTCGCTGTACCGACGCTGCCAGTCGGGCCACGGCGTGTCGAAGGCTCGTACCCCCGGAACCACTCGTCGGAGGAACTTCTCGATCTGGTTGAGCTGGTACGAGCGGTACGGTCGGTCCGGGGGGCGGTGTCTGAAGATGTCGCCGTCGAGGCGCTCGAGCGCGCGCTGGTACGTGCGGTCGTTTCTGTGCTCGGGCGGGGTCGTGAGATGCCAGTCGACGAGCTCCGCGTCGACCGCGACGAAGCTCTCGGTGAACCGGTCGGCCAGCTGTACCCTGAACGGGAGCGGCACCTTGAGCGAGAGCCCGAGCATCGACATGGCGTTGTAGACCGAGCCGTCGGCCCGCTCCAGACACACCTCGTACTGTGGCATCAGCGACTCGAAGAAGAACTCCTTCGGTGTCTCTGCGTCGATCGACTCGCAGTCGACGATGAGCCTATCTCCCTCGTGGAAACTCCCGAACCGGTTCCAGAAGAACTCGGCCGGGTTCGGATCGGGATCGAGCCTGGCGCGTGGAAACCGCTTTCCGAACAGCGAGACGCCGTCGGTCGGGAGGTAGAACCCCCGGAGGAGCGTGTCGAACATCAGCCCGTGGTAGATGACGTCGGCGTCGATGTCCTCCGTATTCCCCCGGTGGTGGATGTGGAGCGACTCGCGGATCCCCTGGGTGTACTGGAGGGTCTCCTCCGAGACCTCGTAGTACCGGTCGTCGACGGGGAGCGTCCGATGGTGCGCTCCGTACTGTTCACAGAGCGCCCGCGCGACGCGCACCTCGCCGGACTCCGGCGACCCGAGGGTGTAGCCACACTCCACGTTCGGGAGGAAAGAGAGCATGATCCGCGAGTCGTAGCCGGCGCTCATCAGGAACCCCTGTCGCCCGGGGTACGTCGCCCGGCGTTCGATCGCCCGGCGGAGCCGTCCGGCCAACTCCTCGACGTGATCGGCCTGACGAGGCGCGTAGACGAACCGGTCGAGTTCGACCGTCGCCCGTTCGGTCAGACAGCTGTCGAACGGGGTGCGGCTCATCTCTTCGATCGCGGTCCGCTCCCCGAAGGTGACGCTGAAGTGGACGAACTCGCTGAGCGTTCGTCTGTCGACCGTCGGATCGCGGACCGTCCTCGTCACTGCGGCCGCATCCGTTCCGAAGACGCGCGCTCCGGGGTCGTCGGTGTAGAAACACTCCCAGGTGGAGACCTGATCCGGGACGACGAGCGCTCGCCCGTCGTGTTCGACGACGGCGAGGTAGGAGCCGTTCAGTCGCCCGAACGCCGAGAGCCCCTCCCGAACGTACTGTTCGAAGAGCCACTCCGCGATCGAGACGGAGTCGCTCATCGTCCCCATCGGGAACGCCTCGCCGAAGACCGCACAGAGACCCGCCGAAGACCGAAAGACGTCGGTCCGTCCGCGAACCCCGAGCGCGTCGTCGGTGATACCGAACGTGACCGCCTCGCCCGCGAGACACTCGTCGAACTCCTCCGGGGATCGGTGGGCGGCGAAGGCCTCCTCGTCCCCGAAGACGCCGAACAGCTCGGTGTTCATTCTCGCATACTAGTAATACTTTATTTGATAAGTATATTCCGGGAACCGACGGCTCACTCGACGGTGACGCTCTTCGCGAGGTTACGGGGTTTGTCGATCGGTCGTCCGAGGTTCCGGGCGGTGTGGTAGGAGACGAGCTGGAGCTGGACGTTCGCGAGCAGTCCGACCAGGTCGGGGTGGGTCTGTGGGATCGTCAGCCGCTCTTCGAACTGGCCGATCGCGCACTCCTCGCTCGCGACCGCGACGATCTCCGCGCCACGTGCCTGCGCCTCCATCGCGTTCGTGTGTGTCTTCTCGTCGTGCTCGCCGTCGAAGATCGCGAAGATCGGGATCCCCGGGGTGACGAGCGCGAGCGGGCCGTGTTTCAGCTCGCCGGACGCGAAGCCCTCGGCGTGTTCGTAGGTTATCTCTTTGAACTTCAGTGCCCCTTCGAGCGCGACCGGGTACTGCAGGCCGTGGCCGATGAAGAAGTACGCGTCCCGGTCGCCGTAGCGCCCGCTGAGCGACTCGGCGTCGGTGCTCTCGAGCACCTCACGGATCTGCTCGGGGAGTACCGCCAGCGCCGAGAGGAACGCCTTTCGGTCGGCCTCGTCACGGGTTCGTGCGTACTCGAGGTCCTCGCCGATGCGCTCGGCGAGCAGCGCGAGGGTGACGACCTGCGACGAGAACGTCTTCGTCGCGGCGACACCGATCTCCGGGCCGGCTCGGATGTAGAGGGCGTCGTCCGCCTCGCGAGCGGCGCTGCTTCCGACGACGTTCGTGACCGCGACGGTGCGCGCGCCGGCACGCTGTGCGTCGCGCATCGCGATCAGCGTGTCGGCGGTCTCGCCCGACTGGCTGACGGCGATCACGAGGGTCTCTTCGGGGTTCGGAACCGTCGCCGTGTACTCGCTCGCACGGATCGTCTTCGCCCGGATACCCGCCTCCTCGAGGAGGCGCTCGCCGTAGAGCGCGGCGTGGTACGAGGTCCCGCAGGCGATCAGTTGGACGTCCGTGATCCCGGTGAACGACCCCGGGGGGAACTCCTCCAACGCGACGGTGCCCTCCTCGAGGTCGATCCGTCCCTCGATCGTCGCCGCGAGCGACTCCGGCTGGCTGTCGATCTCCTTCAGCATGTAGTGATCGTAGCCACCCTTCGTCGTCTCCTCGGGGTTCCAGTCGACCTGCTCGACCTCGCGAGTGACCTCGTTGCCTTCGATGTCGGTGATCGCGACGTCGTCGAGCGTGATCGCGACGACGTCGCCGTCCTCGAGGTAGATGACCTCGTCGGTGAACTCGAGGAACGCGGGAACGTCGCTCGCGAGGTAGTGGACCCCGTTCTCGCCGTCGAGGCCGAGGACTAGCGGCGAGCCCTGTCGTGCGGCGTAGATCGCGTTCTCACCGCGAGCGACCAACGCGACGGCGTAGCTCCCCTCGAGCTGGCGGACGGTCGTCCGGAACGCCCTCTCGACGTCGTAGCCGTGTTCGAGGTAGTACTCGACCAGGTGCGGGATGACCTCCGTGTCGGTCTGGCTCTTGAACTCGTAGCCGTGTTCCTCGAGGTCGGCACGCAGCGACTCGTAGTTCGAGATGATCCCGTTGTGGACGACGGCGACCCGCCCGGAGTGGCTGGTGTGGGGGTGAGCGTTCTCGTCGGTCGGCGGGCCGTGTGTACTCCACCGGGTGTGACCGATCCCGGTTAGCCCTCGGGGGAGGTCCTTGACGAGCGAGCCGGTGAGTTCGGAGATCTTCCCCGCGCTCTTTTTCACGACGAGGTCGCTCTCGTTCTGTACCGCGATCCCGGCGGAGTCGTAGCCGCGGTACTCGAGGTTCTCGAGGCCGGTCAGGACACGATTTGCCGCATCGTCCGAGCCGATGCAGGCGATGATCCCACACATATCAGTCCCTCTGTACCCTCTGGCTGGAGGCGTCGGTCGCGGGTGTCAGGGGGCTGTTCTCCTCTGTTGGCAGTCGGTTGAACGTCATGGTTGGAGAGAGTGTCGCGGCGTGGCGACGGGCGTTCGCGGCCTTCTGTCTCCGAGAACTACTGTTACGGGCATTACTATACGCAGGCTAATCGGAGAGATACTCCGGAACGGACGGGAACGAAACCGAAAGAAGGAGCGACCGATAGCGCCGAATCGGGTCAGCCTCTGCACAGTTCCCTGGATGTCGTACAGTTGAGACACTGGGTGACCCGGTTCTGGTTGTCTCCGAAGACGCGCGCGAACTGCGGCGTGACGAAGCTCCCGCAGTTCACACAGCGTGTCCGACCGATCCACTCGTCGTCGGTGCGCGGTATCGTACTGTCCATGAGCTCCAGGGAACGGAAGCTTCCACCGTACTTAATTATCATGCTGTTAACGAAAACACATATATCGCGTTTCAGGAGGGAAGTCGGAGCCTAAACACCTACGGTGGTCGGTCACTCCGCCGGTATCGCCTCGGCCCCGAGCGAGACCACGTTCTCCCGTCCGACCGAGAGCTTCGCCACCTCGCCCCGCGCCTCCATCGTCGAGAGTTGCCGGCTCACCTTCGCCTTCGACCACCCGGTCTCGCGAACGATTTCGGACTGTTTCATCCGGCCGTCGTTCCCGACGAGCAGCTCGACGACGCGGCGTTCGTCAGTCGTCACCCGGTGGCGTGATGGGCCACCGTCCGGCTGGGGGATCGACGTTCGGTCTCCCCCGGTGGACCGGGGTGGTGGTGCGATCGACGGCCCGGCGTACCGCGCGATCGCGACGGCCGCGAGCGCACCGATACAGATCCCCACGAGGAGGGCACCGAGCGTCTCAGTGGTGACGAGTAGAACGGTCTCTCCGGGGAGGAGGTGGCCCGAGGGCATCGATCAGAGCGTGTCGAGAGCGAGCGCGAGGGTCAACAGCCCGTACGCCACGGTGATCGCCGCCGCCAGCCCCACGCCGGGGACCGCGGCGAGAAGGCCCGCCCAGACCACGGTCACTCCGACCGCGCTCAGTGCGGTAACCGCCGCGTAGTAGCGCAGCCACTCGGGTCGCGCGGGCGTCTCGTCCTCGGAGTCGGCGCTCGTGTCGCTGAGGAGGTAGGCGGTGACCTCGTCAGCGAGCGGGGTTCGCTCGACGATCCCCCGACTCCGGTTGTAGTGGATCAGGCCGAAATCGGCCAGTTTCGGGAGGTGGGACTGGTAGAGAGCGATGTAGACGCGCTGTCGCTGGTCGGAGCTGAGCTGCTGAACGGTGGTGTCGTGTTCCCAGGCGGCGACCTGTTCCGCGATATCGCGCATGTCCACCGGACCGTCGGTGTCCGCGAGATAGGCGAGGACCCGACGCCGTCGCTCGTTCTGGAGGATGTGGAACGTATCGTCCTTCGAGAGCGAGGCGGCGGGTTCGGACGCCTCGTCGTCCTCGACCGCATCCCCTGTATCCAGTGTCGACATCATCTACTACTACCCTCTCACCGGGGATATAATAATGTGGCAGTCTTTCCGCGTAGTTTCATACCGTTACCACTCTGATTTACTAGCTGTTTCGTCCTCTCTAACCGGATCGTTCGAACTCTTTCCGAAACTCTCCCTTAACGACCGATTCGATGGCTCTCTCTCCCGATATGTATCGATTAAATACAGAAATTCTGAGATGTAATGCGTGAATACCGCGTGTTAACCGACCCGTTCGAGTTTCTATACCGACAGGTGGTGCCCAAACCGAAGTTCAACGTATCACGAATCGATAACGACGCGGTCGTAGACCGAGAGCAGGTCGTCCGCCATCCGATCGAGTTGGAAATCGTCGACGACCGCGCGCCCGTTCGAGCGACGATCGCCGTCCAGCGCCGCCTCCAGACCGGCGACGAGGCCGTCCTCGCTGCCGACGACGTAGCTGTTCTCGACGTCCGTGAGGAGTTCGCGGGCGAAACCCACGTCGGTGGAGACGACGGGGACGTTGCAGGCCGCCGCCTCCTCGACGACCATGGGGCCGCTCTCGTAGCGGGAGGTGACGAGGAGCGCGTCGCTGGCGTTCATCACCAGCGGCATCTCCTCGTACGGCCGACCGCAGACCGTCTCCAGTCGGGGGGCCGGAGTGAGCCGATCGACGACCCTCCGCGCCCGTTCGTAGCCCTTGACGGCGCGTTTCGGATCGGACGGGAAGAGGACGATCCTCGCCTCCCGGTCCCACCCGAGTCGGTCGCGGGCAACCTCCTTGGAGATGGGGCGAAAGAGTTCGGTGTCGACGCCGAACGGGACGATCTCGTACCGTCGCGAGAGCCGTCTGCCGACCGCCGAGGAGGGGACGATCACGGCGTCGCTGTAGCGTACCCCGGCCGCCGTCGCACGATCGAGCCACGGCGACCGACCGACGAACTCGGTTCCCCAGAGGGTGAGCACCACCGGGCGCGTCGGCTGCCCGAGCCCGAGCGGCGCGAGCGGGCCGTAGTTCACGTGGACCAGGTCGTATCGGTCCAGACCGGCGCGGAGCACTCGTCGGTAGAGGTCGACCCGGGAGCGAACGCCCCCGTCCCCGCGCGGCGTCAGCACCGTACACTCGACGCCTCGATTCTCGAGGACCCCGATCTGCTGGTCGAAGAACGACCGCCGCGCCGGTGCGATCTGGAGGACTCGGAAGCCTTCGCAGGGCGACCGACCCGACACGCCCGCTACGCTCTCGTCTCTCACCGCTCAGAGCCGTCTGTACTCGTATCCCGCCTCGGTCATCGCCTCCTCGTCGAGGACCCCCTTCACGTCGATCAACACCGGGTCGTCCGCGAGCCCGTCGGCGATCTCGACGAAATCGATCTCTCTGAGCTCGTCGTGCGGCGTCGCGAGGACGATCCCGTCGACACCGTCGTAGGACGGCTCGCCGAGCGGTTCGATCCCGAACGCCGACCGGACCGCCTCGGGGTTCGCGACCGGGTCGTAGCCGGCGATCTCGACGCCGTACTCCTCGAGCGCGGCGATGACGCCGCCGATCTCGGAGGTCCGGAGGTCGCCGACGTTCGGCTTGTACGAGAGGCCGAGCACGAGCAGACGGCTCCCCTTGAGCACCTTATCGGACTGGTTGAGCGCCTTCAGCGTCACCTCGGCGACGTGTTTCGGCATGTACTCGTTGATCTCGCGGGCCTGGAGGATCAGCTTCGGCGAGAAGCCCGCGCGCTCGGAGCCGTGGACGAGGTAGAGCGGGTCGACCGGGATGCAGTGGCCGCCGACGAGCCCGGGCTCGTACCGGTGGAAGTTCCACTTCGACGCCGCGGCGTCGATCACTGCGCGCGTGTCGAGGTCCATGTGCTCGCAGATGATCGCGAGCTCGTTCACGAGCGCGATGTTCATGTCCCGCTGGACGTTCTCGAGCACCTTCGCGGCCTCAGCGGTCTCGAGGCTCGACGCCCGGTAGACCCCCGCCTCGACGACCCGCTCGTAGAGGTCGGCGAGGTCGGCGAGCGTCTCCTCGCTGTCGGCGCTCACGATCTTCTTCACCTCGCGCAGCCCGCGTCCGGCGTCCCCGGGGGACATCCGTTCCGGCGAGTAGCCCACGGAGAAGCCCTCTCCGGCGGTCATCGAGGAGGTCTCCTCGAGTGCAGGGACCAGCACGTCGCGGGTGACACCGGGGTAGACGGTCGATTCGAGCACCACGGTCGCGCCCGTGGCGAGGTGTTCACCGACGGTTCGGCCCGCGGACTCGACGAAATCGAGGTTCGGGTTCTTCAGCCCGTCGACCGGCGTCGGGACGGTGACGATCACGTACTCCGCGCGTTCGATCGGCGTCGGGTCGGCGGTGAACTCGATCGTTCCCGATTCGACCACCTCGTCGCCGATCTCGCCGGTCGGGTCCGTACCCGACGAGAGCGCGTCGATCTTTCCTTGGTCGACGTCGAAGCCGATGACGGTACAGCCCTCGTCGTCGAACGCCGCGGCGAGCGGCAGTCCGACGTAGCCGAGGCCGACGATACAGATGGTGGGTGTGTCCTGGGTCATGCGAGCGTGTTCCTCTCCGAAAGCGTCTCTGGAAGCGGGCGATGCACGGCGGGGACGCCCACTGCGAGCGTGTCCGGTGGGACGTCCCGGGTGATGACTGCCCCCGCGGCGACGAAGGCGTTCTCGCCGACGTTTACTCCCGGCAGCAGCGTCGCGTTCGCGCCGATCGAGGCGCCGTCTTCGACCGTCGGGCCGACGAGGTCGGCGTCGCGCCGGACCGGGAACGGGTCGTTCGTGAAGACCGCGCGCGGGCCGACGAAGACGTTGTCCCCGATCGTCGTGTGCGTCGGGACGTAGACGCCGGTCTGGAGGCTCACGTGCGAGCCGATCTCGGTCGTCCCGTCGATGACGGTCTTCGTCCCGACGAGGACGTCGTCCCCGACGATCGTGTTCTCGCGGACGAGCGCGTCGTGCCCGGTCGTGAAGTCGTCGCCGATCGCACAGTCCGCGTAGACGATCGTCCCCCGGCGAACGTGGGCCCGGTCGCCGATCACCGTCGGCTCGGCGTCCTCGCTGTAGGGGTAGCCGACGAGCTCCGGCTGCTCGATCGTCGGGTCGGCACCGAGGTCGAGATACGTCTCGGCCATTAGCTCTCCATGTAGCCGAGCGACTCCAGGCGGCGCTCGACCTCCGCCTGCTCGGCGGCGTCGACCTCGTCGTCGGTCTCGGCCTCGACGATCGCGAGGACCTCCTCCATGACGAAGGTGATGTACTCGGCTTCGGTGTCGAACTCGCTCCTCGGGAGACGTGCTTCGACACGGCTGAGGATCCGATCCGGAAGCTCCACGTCTCGCGTGGCCCCGTCCGCTCGAGACGACGCATCGGCGCTGGTCATACGGCTTCGTCGCCACGTGGTGGTTTTGCTATAGAGTGCGTAATCGAGCGGCTCACTCGGCGATCCGAGCTACCTCCTGCATAATAAAGCGGTCTCTGGGCCGAACGAGGCCATGAGCGACCCACGCGACGTCATTCTCGTGACGATCGATAGCATACGTGCCGATCACTGTAGCTGGTGGGGCTACGAGCGCGAGACGACACCGACGCTCGACCGCCTCGCCGACGAGGGCCTCGTCTTCGAGACCGCCATCGCCCCCGCCTCGGAGACGTTCGGCTCGGTGACGACGTTCCTCGCCGACGGCGACTCGAACAAACGCCCCGTCTCGCGCCATCCGACGATCGGCGACCGCATCAGGGAGCACATGACCGCCCGTGACACCGTCGCCGAGCAGTTCTCGCGAGCGGGCTACGAGACCGCCGGCTTCTCGACGAACCCCTGGACCTCGCGATTCTTCGGGTTCGACGCCGGCTTCGACCACTACGAGGACTTCATGGAGACGGACGAGAGCGTCCAGCGCGGGCAGGGTGGCGGCCGCTCGGTCGGGATCTCGACGCTCCTCGAACAGGTCCGCCACTGGCGGAACGGACAGGGGATGTACATGTCGTGGGAGGCGATCTACGACGACGTGATCGAGCGCCAGCGGCGGATGGAGAGCCCGTACTTCCTCTGGACGTTCCTCGTCGATCCGCACATGCCGTACATCCCCGGCGAGGGCTACCGGAGCCAGCCCTCGGCGCTCACCTACCTCGCGAACCTCTGGCTCTACGCCGGCAGCGACCGGTTCGAGTCGAGGTTCCACGACTGGCTGATCACCGCCTACGACGACGCCCTCACCCACACCGACGCCTTCCTCGAACGGCTGATGGAGGAGGTCGGCGAGGGGCCGGACGCCCCGATCGTCGTCATCGTCGCCGACCACGGCGAGGAGTTCGGGGACCACGGGATGTACGGCCACGGCGGGCGGCTCTACGAGGAACTGGTCCACGTCCCGCTCGTGGTCGTGAACGGGCCCGAGGACGTCGTGAGCGAGCCCTTTTCGCTGCGCCGGATTCCCGAACTCCTCTCGCGACTCGCCCACGGCGAGGAGTACGACGACCTCACCGAGCCGTACGTGGTCTCGGGCAACAACGCCCCGAAGGTCGCGGTCCGCGGCGCGGAGTGGAAGTACATCTGGTCGCCGGATGCGGAGGAGCTCTACGGGATCGACGGCGTCGGCCCGGAACACCGGGTGCTCGAGAACGACGACCTCCTCGAGGTCGGTCGGGACGTCACTGCGGGCTACCACGAGTCCGAAGCCGAGATCGAGCGCGTCCTCGCCGGGGTGGACGAGGCGGTCGCGAGCGGCTCGCTGTAGAGTCATGGTGGACTCGACCGAGATCGCGGCATTCCTGGGCGCGGAACACGTCGGCCCCGTCGCGAGCGTGACCGGCGTCGAATCGCTCGATCGCGCGGGTCCCGACCACCTCACGTTCTGCGTCTATGACGACCCGAACGCGATCGCGGCGAGCGACGCGGGGGCGGTCGTCTGTCCGCAGTCGGTCGAGGTAGAGGGTACGCGAACGCTCATCCGAACGGACTGCCCGCGCGAGGACTTCACCGTCGCGGGAAGCGAGTTCTTCTCGCCCGCGGTCGAGGGGACGGAGATCCACCCGACCGCGATCGTCCACGAGGACGCGGAGATCGGCGAGCGGACCGTTATCCACCCCTACGTGCGGATCGACGCGAACGTGGTCGTCGGCGACGACTGCGAGATCGAGACCGGATGCGTGCTGGGGACACCGGGGTTCGGCTTCCAGCCGGACCGCGAGGGTCGCTATCACAACAAGGTCCACACCGGGCGCGTCCGGATCGGCGACGACGTCAGGATCGGGCCGAACTGCGTGATCGACCGGGCGGTGTTCGAGGAGACCGTCGTCGGGACCGGAACGAAGCTCCACGACTTCTGTCACGTCGGACACAACGTCCGGATCGGCGAGCGCGCGCTGATCAACTCCTTCTGCACGTTCGCGGGCAGTGCGGTCATCGGCGACCGGGTCCGACTGCACCCCCGGGTCTCGATCGGCAACCACGTCACCGTCGGCGACGACGCGGTCGTCGGGATGAACTCCGGCGTGCTCTCGGACGTCCCCGCGGGCACGACGGTCGTCGGAACGCCAGCGCGCCCGATCGACGAGTAACCCGCCATTACCGGCCGCTTATTTATGACCCGGCGTCGGTTCTCTACCGGAAAGCATGTCGGAAGCTATTCAGGGGGCGTCCTCGCGGGGTCGTACGCGAGCGCCGCCCGGCGAACGGAGTCGATGGGCCCGATGAGGGTCGTCGTCACGATCCAGCACCCCGCGCACGTCCACTTCTACCGGCACACGATCGCCGACCTCGAACGCGAGGGCCACGAGGTCCGGGTGTTCGTTCGGGAGAACGAGGTCGCGGTCGACCTGCTCGAGACCTACGGGGTCGACCACACCGTGCTCGTCGGTGAGAGCGACTCGCTGGCCTCGCTCGCGCGCACGCAGTTCACCTACGAGCGGCTGCTCTACCGGCACGCGAAACCGTTCGATCCCGACGTGTTGACCTGCATCGGCGGGGTCGCGGTCGCCCACGTCGCGTCGCTGCTGGGCGCGAAGAGCGTCGCGTTCACCGACACCGAACACGCCACGATCGTCAACGCGCTCACCGC
>SKWB01000359.1 GCA_007129135.1 Halococcaceae archaeon
ACGAGAAGCTCACGAACACCCGACCGGGACGCGAGGAGGCCCCCGACATGCACGGCGGCGTCGCGGCGACGCTCGTCGACACTGCCGGGGGGTTGGCCCAGCGCACGACGCTCGAGAACCCACTCGAGGGCGGTGTGGCGACGATCAACCTGAACGTGAACTACCTCCGTCCCGCGACGGCGGACCTGACCGCGACCGCGGAGGTGATCAGGGCGGGCTCGAGCGTCGGCGTGAGCGAGATAACCGTCGAGTCCACGACCAACGGCGAGACGAAGCCGGTCGCGACGGGCCAGGGCGCCTACCGGCTCTTCAGATAGAGGAGCGAGAGAGCGGCTCTCACGGGTAGGGCTCACTCGCGCTCGCGAGGGGCTTCCTTCGCACGCCGAACCGCCTCGTCGCGTCTCACCCGCTTCGGATCCCCGTCGACCTCCACGGGGCTCTCGTCGTCGCTCACCTGCTCTCGTTCCCCGTTCCGGGGTCGCCGAGCGAGAGGGTGAGACAGCGGACGGAGCCGCCGGCCTTCTGGAACTCGTCGGTCTCGATCGGGATCGGGTCGAACCCGGCGTCGGAGAGCAGCCGTTCCGTCGTGGGGTTGCCCGCCCCGAGCAGCACCCGGTCGCCGAGCGCGACGGCGTTGCAGGCCAGCCCGCCGCGTGTCTCCGAGACCGGGGCGGCGAGCACCCGCTCGAAGACCGTCTCGATCAGGGCGAGCCCCTCGTCGGTGAACGCCTCGGGCTGGATCAGCACGGACTCCCGGTCGAGCGGCGAGAAGCAGACGTCGAGGTGGTAGTAGTGCGGGTCGGTGAGTTCGAGCGCGATCACCCGCACGTCGAGGCGGTCGGCGATCCCGTCGTAGGCCGCCCGATCCGAACGGATCCCGTGGCCGCCCCAGAGCAGCCGTTTCTCCGGGTGCCAGAGCGCGTCGCCGCCGCCCTCGAAAGCGTGGTCGGGCGCCGGGAGCACGTCGTAGCCGGCCTGCCGGGCCCACGCCTCGAAGTAGGTCGGCTCCGCTGCGCGCTCGTCGGTCGACATCCTCGCGAGCAGCGCCCCCCTACCGTCGGGCGTCGAGAGCGCGTGGTTCGCGCCGAACGCGAAGTCGGGGAGCGTCGTCGGGCCGGCGGTTCCGGGGGGTACGGCGAGCCCGTCGGGGTCGACGACGTGGGTGCACTCGGCGTACCGGTCACAGACCCGCCGGAGCCGCTCCCACTGTCGGCCCGCGCGGTCCGTGTCCACGCCCTCGCGCATGTACGGGTTGATGTGGTAGCGGACGTCGAAGTGCGTCGGTCGGGCGAGGACGAGCGTCTCGTGGGCGGGACGGTCGGGAACGTCGTCGAGCGATCCGTCGAGGTCGGCGGCCGTCTCGACGACGGAGCCGGTGGCAGGGGAGGGCATCGCGGTCGCTAACGCCCCACACGGCATAGCTCTGGTCCCCGTCACTCGAACGCTACCTCGTCCCGGCAGAGGACCTCGCCGAAGAGCCAGCCCGCGTGCTCCAAGGCGTACTCCCGGTGGGCCTCTTCGAGCGAGCCGATGCAGTCCTCGACGAGCACCGGCCTGAAGTCCCGGAGCCCCGCACTCCCGGCGGTGTGGAGCACGCAGACGTTCGCAAGCGTCCCACAGAACACGAGGTCGCGGATCCCCCGCACCCGGAGCCAGCCCGCCAGTTCGGTGTCGTAGAACGCGTCGTAGGTGTGTTTCTCGACGACGTGGTCGTCCTCCCGTGGCGCGAGCGCGTCGACGATCTCGGCCTCCCACGAGCCCTCGAGGACGTGTTCGCCCCAGCGGTCGAACTCGTCGTAGTAGTGGTTCCCGTCGAACTGGCCCGGTGGGTGGACGTCACGCGTGTAGCAGACCCGGACCCCCGCCTCGCGCGCGCTCGAGAGGAGGTCGGCGATCGGGTCGATCACCGCCTCGCTGCCCGGTGCGTAGAGGGCCCCGTCGGGGTCGCAGAACCCGTTCTGCATGTCGACGACGACGACGGCCGTCTCGGTCGGATCGAAGTTCATGCGAAGGATACGAACCGGGAGGGCGAAACGGTTCGGTCGTATCCGGTCGCCGGACCCTTTTTACTCGACCGCTCCTATCTCGTGGTATGCGTCGTGTTTGTGCCCTGTTGGTCGCCCTCCTCCTCGTGGTGAGCGGCGGGCCGGCGCTCGCCGTCGCGGCGGGCGGGCCGGTCGCAGCCGACGGGTTGGCAGGTGGGGAGGGACAGCTCGCGGGCGAGCCGGACGGCGACGGCGAGTGGCGCGAGTACGAACCGGACGACGAACTCGGCCTCGACGGGAGCGAAGAGCTCTCCGAGGAGGAGCTAGAGGAGGTGATCGACCGGGCGATGGTCCGCGTCGAGGAGCTCCGCGAGGTCGAGTTCGAGGCGCGGCCGCCCGTCGAGGTCGTCACGAGAAGCGAGTTCCAGGAGGAGTACGACGGGCTGGTCGGCGAGGGGACCGAGAACCAGACCGAGTTCGTGAACGCGAAACACAGGGCGCTGTTCCTCGCCGGCGACGACGAGGACTCGACGGAGACCGTCGCGGAGAACCAGAACGTCTCGGTCGGCGGCTTCTACTCGCCGGCGACGGACGAGATCGTCGTGATCGTCGACGACGAGACGCCCGTGATCGACGAGGTGATCCTCGCGCACGAGCTCTACCACGCCTACCAGGACCAGGAGTGGGACCTCCAGGAGTTCGACGCCCAGACGCGCGACGAGCGCAACGCCCAGAACGGCCTGATCGAGGGCGACACCGTCTTCATGGAGTTGGAGTACGAACAGCGCTGTGAGAGCGGCGAGTGGGAGTGTGTGCGTCCGGCGGAGGCGGAGGGGACCGAGCCGGCCGAGGAGGGTCAGCCGGCGAACATGGGGCTGCTCCTGCTCGACTTCCAGCCCTACAGCGACGGACCGGCGTTCTCCGAACACGTCTTCGAGCGGGGCGGCTGGGACGCCGTGAACGAGCTCTACGACGCACCTCCGGAGACGAGTCAGCAGGTCATCACGCCGGAGCGCTACCCCGACGACCTCCCGCGCGAGGTCGAGATCGACGACGCCCCCGACGAGGAGTGGGACCGGCTGCGCCCCGAAGAGCGGCCCGACCACGACGTGCTCGGCAAGGTCTCGATCGCGACGATGTTCGCCGCGCCGCTCTACGACCAGCCGGGCGAGCAGTTCGTCTCGCCCGACGAGTTCCTCAACCTCGGCCCCGACGGCGAACTCGACGACTTCGACCCGATCAACTACGACGTCGAGTTCGCGACCGGCTGGGACGGCGACCGGCTGCACGTCTACGAGAGCGACGACGGGGAGAACGCCTACGTCTGGCGGATCGCCTGGGAGAGCGAGGAGGACGCCGAGACGTTCGTCGAGGGCTACGACGACCTGCTCGCGTACCGGGGAGCCGAGAACGAGGGCGACGGGCTCTACGTCGCAGCGGACGGGGGCTACGTCGGCGCGTACGACGTCGACCACGACGGCGACGTGGTGACGATCACCCACGCGCCGGACGTCGAGGCGCTCTCGGCGGTGAACGGAGAGGTCGAACCCGCCGAGGTCGAGGACGACGCCCTCGAGGAGGCCGACGACGAGCCCGAGGAGACGCCCGAGCCCGAGGAGACGCCCGAGACCGAGGAGGCCGACGACGACGCGGCCGAGGACCAGCCAGGCTTCGGCCTCATCGCGGCGCTCGCCGCGCTCGTGATCGCACTCGCGCTGCTCGCACGGCGTCGCTGAGATGGGCTCACGAGCAGCGGTCCTCGCCGTCGTCGTCTGCGTGGTGCTCGCGGGCTGTACGGCGGTGCCACCCGGGGAGCTGTTCCCGTTCGGGGAGGACGAGGACGACGACCCGTCGGCGCTCGACCCGGACAGGCCGCTCGGCGAGGTCAGGGGCGTGAGCTACGACGACGACCTCGGGGTGAACTCGACCGCCGAGCTGAGCGAGGCCGAACGCGAGGCGGTGGTCCACCGGGCGATGGCCCGCGTCGAGGTGATCCGGGGGCTCCAGTTCGAGGAGGAGGTGCCCGTGGAGGTGATCTCCCGGGAGGGGTTCAGAGAGGAGCGGCGGTTCACCGAGCAGTGGGACGAGGACTACGCGACCTGGAACGACCACCTCTGGCGGGCGCTCTTTCACGTCGACGAGGAGACGGCCGCCGCCGAGGAGTTCGAGGCGCTCTACGGCGGGGCGGTCCAGGGCTACTACTCCTCGGGCGACGAGGAGATCGTCATCGTCGCGGACGACCCGGACGCGGTCGCGATCGACCGGAACACCCTCGCCCACGAGCTGCTCCACGCGCTGCAGGACCAGCACTTCGGGCTGGAGCGCGACCGCTCGTCGCTCGACTCGGAGCACGCCGCGCTGGGTATCATCGAGGGCGACGCGAACTACGTCGAACTCCAGTACGACGAGCGATGCGAGGACGGCGAGTGGGAGTGTCTCGACCGACCGAGCGCGACCGGTTCCGAGGGCTCGTTCGACTTCGGGCTGCTCGTGACGATCTTCCAGCCCTACAGCGATGGCCCGGCGTTCGTCGACCACCGGTACGGGGAGGGGGGCTGGGAGGCGGTGAACGAGGTCTACGACGCACACCCGAGCGCGACGACGGAGGTGATCCACCCCGACCGGTACGGCGAGTTCGAACCGACGAACGTGACCGTTCGGGACGAGTCGACCGATGACTGGGAGCGGTTCAACGTGAGCGGCCGCGAGGAGGGCGTCGAGACGGTCGGCGAGGCGGCGCTCTACGCCAGCTTCTGGTCGAACGGGGTGATCGACCGCGAGCACCTCTACGGGGGCGAGGACCCGCTCTCGCCGTACGACTACTCGCACCCGATCACGACCGGGTGGGCGGGCGACCAGCTCGTCCCGTACGAGGGCGAAGAGGGCGAGTACGCCTTCGTCTTCGAGAGCGAGTGGGAGTCCGAAGGGGACGCCGAGCGGTTCGCGGAGGCGTACGGGGAGCTCCTGGCCGTGAACGGTGCGGACGAAGAGGGGGAGGCCTCGGTGATCGAGCCGGGCGAGTCCTTCGCCGGGGCGTATCACGTGAGTCAGGACGGGGAGACGGTGACGGTCGTTCACGCGCCGAGCGAGAGCGAACTCGAGGAGGTCCACGGGGTCGAGGTGGGGGTGCCCGCGTCGCTCGATCGGTCGGAAGCGGTTGGTCCACACCTCGGTATGGGGTCGGACGGATCGGGAACGGCACCGGCGGCCGGATAGGGCGATCAGCGGTAGTAGAACTGGCCGGCGACGACGACGACGTCGTCCCCCACGGAGCGTTCCGTGCGGTGGTCGGAGAGCCGACGGATGCGCCAGCGGACCGCCCCCCACTTGATGACGAGGAAGCCGACGAGGATCACGCCGAATCCGACGAGCGTCGCCTCGGTGAGCGGCTCGCCCAGGGCGGCCACCCCGACGAGCACCGCGATCATCGGGGTGACGTAGTTGACGAGGCTCACCTGAACCGGGCCGGCCTCCTCCAGGAGCTCGAAGTAACAGAGGAAGCCGCCGACGGTGGCGGCGACCCCGAGGTAGGCGAGCGCGAGGAGCGCCGTCGGGGAGAACGTCGCGGCGGCGACCGACTCGGCCGGGTGGACGAGGCTCGTCAGGTGGAGCGCGATCGCACCCACGAGCATCATCCACGCCTGGAGCGAGACGAGCGACATCGTCGAGCGGATCCGGAGCGCGAGGACGCTCCCGAGCGCGAAGCTCACCGCCGAGAGGAAGAGCAGCGCGACGCCGACGAGCTGACCGTCGAGCCCCGCGGGATCCGGCCTGGCGATGATGGCGACGCCGACCAGCCCGAGGAGGATGCCGACGGCCGTCGGGAGGGTGAGCCGCTCCTTCGGGAGCAGCCAGACGGCGAACGCGGGCGTGACGACCGGGGTGAGACTCATCATCACCGCGGCGATGCCGCTCGTGACGTAGCTCTGGCCGACGAACAGAAGGGCGTAGTGCGCGCCGATCAGGAACGTCCCGCCGATGGCGATCAGCGCCCAGTCGCTCCAGCGGGCGGGGCGCCACTCGTAGCCGGCGACGACGACGTAGGCGAACAGTACGGCCGCTGCGACGTCGAACCGGAGCGCGGCGAACAGCACCGGCGGTAGGTCCGCGAGACCGACCTCGATCGCGAGGAACGAGGTGCCCCAGACCGTCGCGAGCAGGGCGAACAGCGTGGAAGTGCGAGATAATCCTCTCATGGTGATAGTTCCTCCCTCCGCAGAAGGCAGGTTCGTGAGTCCGGACTAGAGTCCGCGAGTATAAGAGGATTGCCGGATTCGCGATACCGTTTGACACCCTACCATGCTACTGAGTACTCGGATGAACAGTCACGAACGATCACCCGGAGTCACGGCCGTGAGAGACGGGTCGGAAGGGGTCGGAGGCTCACTCGAAGTCGCCGACGAGGACGGTGTTGACGTTCAACACCTTCTGTGCCCGGCGGAGTCGCTCGGAGAGCGACTGGTGGCTGATGTCGAGTTCGTCTGCGAGTTCCTCGAGCGAGACGTCCCGGGGGACGTCGTAGTAGCCGCGTTCGGTCGCGAGCGTGATCGCCTCGTGCTGGGACTCGCTCAGACCGAACCGGCCCTCGCGGTCGTCGTTCATCTCGTAGATCGCGGTGATGTTCAGCCGGATACCCCGGTCCTCCGCGTAGTCGTACGCCCGCGAGAGGGCATCGCGCTCGGGAAAGAGCGCGCGGAAGTTCCAGACGCCGTCCGTGGCGACCGCCGAGAGGATCACGCCCTCCTGTTCGGTGAGGATGTTGACGAGGACCTCCGCCCTGTCGACCCAGTCCATCCGGTAGAGCCGGACGCCGTCGTCGGTCTCGCTGATCAGTTCGAACGTAGCGAGCGTCTCGTCGGCCTCGAAGAGGTCGTCGATCCGCCCCCAGTCGTCGGCGGTGACCCAGACGTACGGCATGACGTGGTCGGGTCCGTGTGCCGCGACGCGCTCTATCTCCAGTTCGGGGATCGGCCCCTCCTGAATCGTCTCGCCCAACGCGAACCCCTCGACCGGCAGCCTGAACTCCGCGATAGTCGCCATGGTAAGCACCAGTAGGCTGAACCGTATAAATCGGCCGTTGTCGGCCGATCGGTCGCTCGAACCGGTCGATCGTGTCCCACGCAGGGGATGGAGTGACCCGTCGTGGCCGACTAAGGGACGAACGATGTTTAGGCCAACTCACCAGCCGACCTGCACCCGCTGTGAGCGTCCGCAAGTCGAGGTGAACGGTCAGTACTACGGACTCTGTTTTCAACACCTCAGAGACCAACGCGATATCGAGACGTTGTGAGCGCGTGGTGAGTGGCACACGCTTTTGTCCACACCGTGTGAACCGATCCCTATGGCAACAGAGTGGGAGGTGCTCCTCCCGACCCGGATCGACCCCACGGGGCCGGAGTCGATTGCGGAGTTCGCTCGCTGTACCGGGATCGACGAGTACGGCAGCCGCGAGGCCGCCCTCGAGGAGATCGATCGGTACGACGCCGTCATCGTCAGGACCGCCGCGCTGGACGCCGACGTGATCGAGCGGGCGGAGCGGCTACGGGTCATCGCCAAACACGGGAGCGGGCTCGACAACGTGGACGTCGCGGCAGCGTCGCGTCGGGGGATCGTGGTCTGTAACACACCCGGTGCGAACGCGCAGTCGGTCGCGGAACACGCGATAGCCCTGCTGTTCGGCGTCCGTCGCCACCTCCATACCGCCGACGAACACGTCCGCTCGGGCGGCTGGGAGCGCTCCGAGTTCACCGGCCACGAACTCGCTGGGGACGCGCTCGGGCTGCTCGGGTTCGGGGCCATCGCGGAGCGGACGGCGGCGCTCGCCCGGGGGATCGGGATGGCCGTCCTCGCGTTCGATCCGTACCTGGACGACGACCGGTTCCCGGAGGGAGTAGAACGGGTCGAGACCGTCTCGAACCTGTTCGATCGCTCGGACGCGGTGAGCGTCCACGTCCCCCTGACCGACGGAACGCGCGGCTCGGTTTCGACCGACGAGCTGGCGGCGTTGGGCGAGAACGGCGTCCTGATCAACACCGCACGGGGTGCGATCGTCGAGGAGACAGCGCTCGTCGAGGCGATCGAGGACGGGACGCTGGCCGGTGCCGGCCTCGACACCTTCGCGTCGGAGCCACCGGGCGAGGACCACCCCCTGTACGACCGGGACGAGGTGCTCCTGACGCCACACGTCGGCGGGGTGACCGAGCAGGCGCTCGTCCGGATGAGCCGACGGGCGGCCGCGAACGTCCGGACGGTCTACGAGGGCGGGCTGCCGGAGTCCACGGTGAACCGCGCCGATATAGACCGCGAGGTGGCCCGATGAGGTCCGAGAACGGGCTTCGCCGCGCGCTCGAACGCGGCGAGACCGTCCTGGGGGCGAGTTCGGCGACGTTCTCGCCGACGGTCGTCGAGACCCTCGGCTACCTCGGGCTGGAGTTCGTCTGGCTGGATTTCGAGCACGCCGGGCCGAGCCCGTACGACAGCACCGCCCTCGAGGAGCTGACCCGGGCCGCCGAAGTTGCCGATATCGAACTGCTGGTTCGACTGCCGGCGCCGGAGCCACCGCTCGTCAGGAAGGTGCTCGACGCGGGCGTCAGGACGATCCTGCTCCCCCGGATCGAGACGGCGAGCGAACTGCGCCGGGGTGTCGAGGCGGCGTACTTCTCGTACGACGGGGACGTCGGCGACAGGGGGGTCGGCATCGGGCGCTCGGGCGAGTGGGCGGGCTACGACGGGAGCTCCGTCGCCACCGAGGACGACGAGGTCTTGGTGGGGACGATGATCGAGAACGAACGGGCCGTCGAGAACGTAGAGGAGATCCTCTCGGTCCCGCAGCTCGGGTTCGCGTTCGTCGGTCCTGCCGACCTGGCGATGTCGATGTCGGGCGGCGACCCGACGGCGAAGAACCCCGAGGCCGTGGCGACCGCGATCGACCGGACGCTCGAGGCCTGCCTCGCCGCCGACGTCCCGGCCGGCCGAATCCGAAACGACCCGGCCGAAGCGCAGGCGGCGATCGACGCCGGTTACCGGATCGTCCGGATCGGCGGCGACGTCTCCTCGATCCGCGAGACGCTCGGGGCGCGGCTCGCCGACCTCGGACGGTGACCGAGACGTCGCCGCGACGTGGGGCCGCTCTCAGTCGTCGCCGTACTCGTCCCCGCCGTCGCCCTCTCCCTTTTCGGCTTCGGCTCCCGCGTTCGCATCGGTGGATGCATCACCGGACTTTTCGGAGGAATCCCTCCCATCGAGAGCTCCGTCCGTATCCGCCAGACACCCCGTGAGGAGGACGACCAGTGCCGTACCGGTGGTGGCGAGGACGGCCCGTCTGGTGCGGTCGATCCGGGGTGCTCTCGTGCCCGCCGCTCGCCGCTCTATCCCGACCTGTCGCTCTGTGTCGCTCATCGTCGACTCCGAAAACGTCCCGCGTCAGCCGGCCCCGACCGTACTCCGGAGACCGACGCTTTCGTGATACCGATGGCTCTCCGTGGAGATAAACCGAGTGTGAGACAGCGACGGTCCGATCGACGGAGCGGGCTATCGGTCCCCGAGCCACGTCCGAGCGACCGCACCGATAGTCTCCGGATCGATCGTCTGCCCGACCGGCAACAGCCGCACGCGAGCCGCGAGCCCTCGGTCGCTCGCGTACGCATCCCCGTCCTGGACCACCGGATCGAGCGACGGCCACGCGTCGGGTAAGCGCTCGGCGAGGGTATCGCTCTCGACGAGCACCGGGAGGGCCGAGGGGCACCAGCCCCGTGGACAGGTGTCGAACAGGGGGGAGACCCCCTCTCGGTCGGCTAGCTCCCAGCGCCACGCCGCGACGTTCGCCCGGCGGGCCGCGATACACCACTCGGGGTCGACGTGGTCGAGCAGGAGCCGAGAGAGCTTCGACATCGGGACGTCGGTCGACGCGTACGCGGTCGCCGAACCGCTCCCCCACGACGACGGACGAACCGGTGAGAGCGCGCGAGAGAGCGACGAGACGAGCGGGACCCCCGTCGTCGCCTGCACCGCGGTCGAGACGCCGTAGCGGGCGTCCCCCGTGGAGAAGGCGTCCCTGACCGACGCGTTTCGGAGATCCGCGCTTCGGATCCCCTCACCGGGAACCAGGGCGGCCCCGTTCGGCACTCGGAAGGCCGGCGGAAACGAGAGCAGGCCGACGTCGCCGCTCGTCCAGAGCGCCTCTCCGTCCCGGCTGCTCAGCGCCGCGTGTGTGCCGTCCTCGATCAGACCGGCACCGTGGTCGGTACAGCGATCCACGAAGGCGCTGACGACCTCGGTTTCCTGGGGACGACCGAACGGGTGGGTGAGGACGGCCGCGAGTACGCCGTCGTCGACGTGCTCCGCGACCTCCTCGGTGGGACTGAGGTCGTCGGCGAGCGGATAGAACCCGGGGGTGAGCCCGGTCGCCCGCACCGCCTCCGCGAGGACCGCCGGAGCGAGGGCCGGTAGCAACACCACCTCCCCCTCGTAGAGCGACCCGAGCGCCGAGAGCGCGTCGGAGAGCGCCCGCGCTTCGTGGCCGTAGAGCGCGATCCGGTCGATCCCCCGTTCGGCGTAGAACGGGAACAGGCCGGTCCGGGTCGTCCGCTCCGGACGGCCGACGGTCGGCTCGATCGAGCCGACCTCCCGCTCGAGGGCGGGTCCGAGCGTCCCGGACCGACCGACCTGCCCCTCGGCGTCCTGGCTACTCATCGTCGCCCCCCGTCGGTCTCGACGGCCGCGTCACCTGTCGGCTGCGGATAGCTCATCCGCTCCGGCCGGGAGACGACCGGGAGCGGCGTCCCGTCCATTCGGTCCGAGATGGGCAGCGAGAGCGCGGCGAGAACCGTCGGCGCGACGTCGAAGAGGTGGGCGTCGGAGAGCGCCCGCGGTTCGACGCCGCGGCCGGTCATCGCCAGGTAGCCGGTCGGCGTCCGACACGGCGTCTCGCCCCCGTCGGCGAACACCTGACCGCCCAGACTGGTAGAGAGCGATATCCCGTCGTTCGGAACCGCGACGACGTCGGGCGCGTCGTCGACGGAGGGTCCCCAGAGGTGTGCCTCCCGTCTGATGACGTCGGCGAACGCCGGATCGCCGTTCGGTGCCGTCAGGTCTCTGAGCGTCTCGATCAGCTCGCTTCGCACCCCCTCGTACACCTTCTCACCGACGATCCCCTCGGGTTCCCGACCGCGGCGGTTCACCCGGAGGCCGTACTCGGCGGGTGATCTGAGATAGGCAGTCGAACTCGCGAAGTCGACCGACCGAGCGCCCCCACGCAGCAGCCCTCGTGGGAGGACGCGGCGTGTCCCGCCGATCACCCGCTCGATGGGCGAGCTGATCGGCTCGGTAACGCACTCCGACTCGCCGGGTGTCGCCGGCCTGCCGCGACACGGGCCGGCTTCGAGGTATCCCTGACGCCTGAGGAACTCGTTCACCCTGACCTCGTGGCCACAGGTCGGAGCCAGACCGTACGCGCTCGTCACGACGACGAGGTCGGCGTCGACCACCTCGAGGAGACGACCGACCTCGGAATCGATCGCGCGGAAGACCGCCTCGCGGTCCGCGTCCGACTGACCGCCCGACTCGAAGCGGACGATGCCGACGTCGGGTTCGGTTCGGTCGAGCAGGTGGGCGAACGCGGCCGACCGTTGGCGTGCCAGAGCGCTCCCGTCGTCGGTCTCCGGTTCGGGGACGAGGCGGTACTCCCCGATCGACTCGCGAACGCGCGCGAGATCGGCGTCGAGCGTGGGCGCGCGAGGGCACGCGGCGGGGACGACGACGACCGACTCCTCCGGGGTCGCGAACGGGACGTTCACCACGACGCTCCGCAGGCCGTGGTAGGCGAGGATCTCCCAGAGCGCTGGCTCGCGAGGGGCGTTCACCCCCGTCCGCCGCCAGTCGTAGCCGTCGTAGACGAACGGGCCGAAGACGCCGTGTTTTCCGGGGTTCGTGCCCGTGTGAAGCGAGGCCCACGTGCTCGTACCGTGGAGGAGGCCCTGTGACCCGAGCGGCCCGCTCGCACCCGTCTCGGCGATCGACGATAACACGGGGAGCGCGCCACGGTCGAAGAGCGGGTCGAGGGTCCGGGGACTCGCGCCGTCGACCTCGACGACCAGCGCCCGGAGGGTCGTGCTCACGGCCGCCCCCGTACGCCCGGTCCGTCGAGCGCTGACCCGTCTTCGGTCCCGCCGACCGTCTCCACGACGGGCATCGAGAGGAACGTGAGTGCGGTGGTGAGCTCCGTCGTCCTGTCCTTCCCTTCCCCGTGTTCTCGTTCCCATCGTCGGAGCGTGCCCGGGTCGAGGCCGGGGACCTCCCGCGCGAGGTGTCCACGTCCCTCGAGCGTCCGTCGAGCAGCGGAGGGCTCGTGGAGGGGGATGGGATCAGTCCAGGGATCGTCGCGGAGGTGCTCTCCGGGAGCGCTCTCGCCGCCGACGTACCGTCGCCAGAGGCTCCGTGCCGTTCCCGCCAGGTACTCTGCGGGAAACGGCCGGGTGAGCGGCTCGCCGCTCCCGGCGTGGGGTATCTCCGCGAGCGACGGCGAGATCCGCTCCACCGCACGGGCGATCAGGTTCCCCCGGAGCCGATAGCCGATCGGGATCGACAGCGCGAGGTCGACCATCCGGGCGTCGAGGAACGGCGTCCGGTAGGGGAGGGTTCGGGTCAGGCTCAGGTGCGAGGCGAGACCCGGTCCGTTCGACAGGGGCCACCAGCCCCCGCAGTACGAGAGCTCCTCGAGCGACCCGTACAGCACGCCGTGGTGGGCGATCCCATCGACCCCCCGTTCGAGGTTCGAGGCGAGGATCTCCCCGATCTCGCGACCGTCGACCGGTTCCTCGGTCGCGCCCCCGGCGAGCCGGTCGGCGTACTCCGCCACCGACCCGATGGGTCGCTCCAGCGGAAGCGCGACCCTGCCGAACCGGTCGTGTTCGACCGACCGCGCCGGGAGCCCGGCCGGGCCGAACAGGGCGTCGGCGAACGTCCCGGAGAGCAGCGTATCGACCCGGGAGACGACCTGTCGTTCGAGCCCGGCGAGCGGCCGCTGTGTCGGGGCGCCGTCGAACCCGGTCAGCTCGTCCGCTCCGTCGAAGATCCGCCTTCCCTGCCGCCCGTCCCGTCGGAGGAGGACGAACTCGTGACCCGAACGGAGGGCGACGCGTTCCGCGGTTCGCGCCTCGCGACTCATCCAGTCGGCGACGTGAAACGCGGTCGCGTCGGCGTCGAGCGCGGCCAGCACGAGCCTGGAGGCGCTCCCGCCCGAGAGCAACACGCCGTAGCGCCGACCGCGCTCGATCCGTTCGACGAGCACCGTCCGCAGCGTCTCCGCTAGCTCGTCGATCACGTCCTCGACTGGTCGCTCGCGCGGTCGGTACCGCGGCCTCCAGTACCGGTCCGTCTCCACACGGTCGGTGGCGAGATCGACCGTCGTGACCGTCGCCGGGCCGAGCGAATGGATACCGGTGAGCGGCGTCGTGGTCCCGAACGTCCGTCCGAACGCGAGGTACTCCCGGGTGATCTCCGGGTCGAACCCGGCCTCGACACCCGGGTGCGAGGGAAGCTCCTGGACGTCCGTGGAGAAGACGATCGAGCCGTCGTCGGCCCGGGCGCGATAGACCGGCAGCGTGCCGAGGCGATCGGTGATCAGGTGGGCGGCGTCGGCCTCCCGATCGTAGACGAGGCCGAAGCCGTTGGCGTTCAGTCCCGCGACGAACGCGAGCCCGTGTTCGGCGTAGAGCTGTGCACAGTACCGGGCGCTGTCGAGGTTTCTCGGTCGGGGGACGTGGCCGAGGCCGCCGCCGACCGCCCGGTCGTCGAAGCCGAACGCCTCGCCGACGAACCAGACGAGCGCCTCCCCGACGTGGTACGGACCGGGGGTCCCGAGGCCGGGGTGGGCGGTCGCGTAGACGTCGACCTCCCGATCGCTGTAGCGACTGACCGAGCGCTCGTTCCGCGCCAGCGACTCCGTGGAGCCGCGGGGATCTCCCCCGATCACACCACAGATCCCGACCACGTCACCCACCGCCCGGAAGGGCTCTGGGCTCCCCGAATCGGCCGTCTTCGACCGCCGGTCGGCGACCCTCACGCCGATCTTCGACTGCGAGCATACCCCTCCCTCGACCTATCGGATGTTTACTACTAGTCCGGTAACGCGCGACTATACCCCCTCTAAAACCGTTCTAGGGCGAGTTAGACGGGAGATAACTCCCTGCAGAGTCGTTTCACGGTATCGATAGATACGGGGGTGCTGTTATCGACGTACTAACGGGGGAGGGCGGGCCGTGCACCATTCGAAAGGCTTTTTCTCCGGCTGGGCGTCGCTCGGGGTAGGCCGCCTTAGCTCAGCCTGGGAGAGCACTCGACTGAAGATCGAGCTGTCCCCCGTTCAAATCGGGGAGGCGGCATGCCTTTCGGACGCGATCCACATTCACCGAGTTCGACCGAAGATCGAGCTATCCCCCTCCCCGCGAGCGACGCGAGCGGGGGCTCGGAAGGCGTCGCTACGCTCGTCTTCCGGTGGTTCGAATCGGTGAGGCGGCGTGTTCCGAGACCGTGAATGCTGCGAGCGAACACCGGCGAGTTCGTCCACGGACGGCGACAGCGAGCCTCTCCCGGCTCTCACGTTCCCGTGTGGGACGTTCGCATGAACGGTCGCAACATTTATTTTCTTATCCGTTGTCTCTTGGTTAAGAGTATGGTCGAGGAGTGGCGGTCCACCGAACCCGACTACGCGGAGACAGCGACGCTCGTTCGCGAACTCGACGCGATGAAGCGTCGTGGCTCCGCGCTCCTCGTCGTGGGTTCCGTCCCGGACCGGGTCAGGTCCCGTGCGTGTGAGGCGCTTCTCGGGACCGACGTCGCCCGTCGTCGGCTGTTCGTCGTCACCGAGGACCGGGAGCCACCGCTCTCCTGTCTCCCGCAGATGCACCGCGACGGCGACCACGCACGCGTCGTCGAGTACACCCGGCCCGCCCGTGGGGCGACTGCGACGGCAGCCACGCCGCTGCTGCCGGTCCCGACGCGGACGGTCTCCTGCGGACGGCTCTCCGAACTCGGCATCGAGATCTCCGAGTCGATCGAGGCGCTCGACCGGGCTGCCTCCGGGCTCTCCCCGGCGGAACTCCGGCTCTGTTTCGACTCGCTCGTCCCGGTGCTCGCCTCCTCCGACGAGGTGACCGTCTTCCGGTTCCTCCACCTCCTCTCTCACCGGGTCCGTTCGGTCGACGGGATGGCTCACGTCCACCTCCCGGTCGAGTCGGATTCGCCCGTCATCGGCCGACTCTCCCCCCTGTTCGACGCCGTGATCGAGCTCTCGGAGACGGAGACGGGGCCGGCCCAGCGCTGGAGGCTCCGCGATCGGAACGTGGAGACCGGCTGGCTCGCGCTCTGATCAGATCCCTGGGACGTCCCAGTGGATCTCGTCGGCCCGGTGCCACTCGTCGTACGCCGCGAGCCCCTCGCCCGTTACACCCGTGAGCCTGAGGTCGTGGTAGAGCGTCGAGTGGGTGTAGTCGAGGAAGGTCACCGCGACAGTCAGTCCGCCCTCGAGAAACGCCGTCGCGAGGCCGTTGTAGACGTGTTTGTGTCGTCTGTCGCGCACCCAGAACGCGGCGACGGGCACCGTCTGTTCGGTCGCGGGTGTGGCGTGGAGCGCCTCGGCCGCTCGGTAGGAGAGCTCCCAGCAGAACAGCCCGGTGTGGCCCCGCTCCGTGAGGGAGTCGAGGTCGGTCGACCGCTCGAACGGTGCTCTGAGGTTCACCCGACCCATGAGCACGTTGTCCTGGATCGAGCCGCCGACGTAGCGGGGAACGTCGTAGCTCCCGTGCTCTCGAAAGCCGTCGACCAGCCCGTAGACGAGCGCCTCGGGATCGGCGGGATCGGCGTTCGCGAACCCGAGTACGGTCTCGGGTGCGACCGGCTCGGCGATCGGTCCGCGGAGCGCTCCGGTGATCACCGGTCGGTGCTCGGCGTTCCCGACGCGCTCGAAGAACGCCTCCGGCTGGTAGAACTCGTAGCGGTGGTCCCCGCTCCCGATACTCGTCCCGTCCTCGACGAGCGCGACGAACGCCCCACCGAGGCCGTGTTCGTCGTCCGCTTCGCGGACGGCCACAGCCGTCCGGGGCACCGAGCGCCACTCGCCGTCCGCGGGTCGGAGCCACGCGCGCTCCTCTCCGGTCGTCGCGAGCAGCTCGTAGCCCCCGTCTTCGCCGCCGACCGCCACCGATCCGAGCTCGAGGCGTTCGTCGAGCAGCCCGCCGACGTCCTGTGCTACGAGGTTCGTCCCGCCGTCGAGGTGGCCGTAGCCGAGCAGCACGTTGTCGACCGCCCGAAACGACCCGAGCGTGAGGAGGCCGCCGCCGATCAGTGAGAGCGCCCGTCGTCGGTTCATCGGCCGGGCTCTCTTCTCGCCGGTAGTAAGCTTTCAGTCGTCGCTCGGAGCCGGGGTGACCGTCGGCGTCCCGAGGAGGTCGTACTCGGTCCCCGTGAGCAGGTAGAGGAGGTCTTCGACGATCACGGCGAGCTCGGGCAGCAGTTTGAGGACGACCCAGAAGAGCCCCAGCAGCGCGAGGACCGCGAGCCCCTGCGAGAGGATCCGATCCGCGACGAAGAAGGAGACACGGACGGGGTCGGTCAGGCCGAAGACCGCCATCACGGGGCCCGCGAGCGCCTCGTGTGAGAAGAGCTGTTCGCCCGAGGAGTACGCGATGAAGACGTTCCGTGCGATGTTCAGCACCCAGATCGCAGCGAGTGAGAGCCCGAGGGCGGCCAGTCGTCGCCTCAGCGGTGCGCGAACCGCGGCGGTCAGCCCGCCGAAGATCGCCATGCTCCCGATCCCCGTGCAGGCGAAGACGATCCGGGTCGAGTACGACTGTCCGGTCGCGGTCTCGGTCCCCGGGAAGACGAAGAGGCTCTGCAGGCTCCGGTCGTCGGTCACGAACTCGTACTCGGCCCCGAGGGCGGCCATCCCCCACTCGGTCTGCGCGGCGACGATCTCGATCAGGCCGTCGTGGAGCGGGGCGATCGTCTCGAACGGGATGTAGATCGCGAGCGCGACGGTCACCGCCCGGGAGAGCACGAGCAGCGAGGTGCGACCCCGCGAGAGGTGGTAGGCGACGGCGAGGCAGGCCGGGACGCCGACCGCCACGAGGACGGTCTGGATCACGCTCCGGTGTTCGAACGCGAAGAAGGGGATCATCAGCAGCCAGAACGCGGCGAAGAGCACCCACGCGCCGGCCATCGCCCGCCGACCGAACGAGCGGTCGTGCCACTCGGCGCCGCTCGCGCCGAGGAAGGCCGCGACGACCACCCAGAGGAGGGGACCGGTCACCGCGGAGAGGTCGGTCATAGCTCGTAGGTGGCGATCCGTCGGTATATGTTTGCTGACCGTTTGCGTAGCCGTCGCTCGTCGGTCGGGCGCGATAAGAAACCGCGGTGGGGAAGGGCCAAGCATGCGTCCGGTATCCATGTACGTAGACGCGGTTTCGCGCGACGAGGCCGGCGGCGGCCAGCAGCGCGATCGGCGCGACGGCGCAAGTGCTTCGGACTCGGATCGTGATCGAGGCGATCGGTCCTCGACGTCCTGCTGAGCGACGCGGGAGTGGCGTTGTCCTCATACCACAACATCTATCACCGGGGCAGCCGTTATACTGTATAGCCCTTCCGATGCCCGCGAGGAAGCTCTTCGAGGACGACGATGAGTTCCCGGCCGGAGACCGGTGGGAGGCGATCGTCTGGAACGTCCCCGAGAGCGACGAGTTCCCGGAGGGGTTGAAATACAGCTTTCAATACCTCGGACCGGCCGACGAAGAGATCCTCAGATACGATAACGCGAACGACGCCCATGGCGTCGGACGACACCACCGCCACTACCGCGGCGACGTCGAAGGTATCGACTTCGAGGACCTTCGGTCACACGTCGAGAGATTCCTCGAGGAGGTCGAGGCCATACATGAGCGAGAATTCACCTGACCACCCGCACGAACCCCCGAAGGACGCAGAGTATCCCTCGGCGCTTCGTATCACATCGAAGCCGTTCGAGGAGCATAGAGAGAGCGCGCTGGACCGCGCCGAGCGTTGGGAGCGGGGAGAGGAGGTCCCCCACGCCGTGAACTTCCAGGACGCCAGCCGCCTCCAGCGTGTCCTCACGCCGCGCCGTCTCGATCTGGTGCGTACCCTGATGGACGAGTCCGCGGAGAGTATCCGTTCCCTCGCCGATCGCCTCGACCGGGACGTCCGGCAGGTCCACGACGACCTCCGGATCCTGAGCGAGTACCGAATCGTCCACTTCCGCGAGGAGGGCGGCGCGAAGAAGCCGTACGTCCCCTACGACACCGTCACGATCGAAGTCGAACTGACCGGATCGCACGGCGACGCGTCCGAGCCGCCCGCATCGGTGTAGCGGGACTCCGGAGGCTATCCTCTCGATCCTTTCCGACCCCGGGTGCGTGCGGTGGCGTCGCCGACCGACGACCACAGGTTCGATCGAGCCGTTTCCCGCTCGGCTGCCGCCTCTCTCGATTCGCGCGAGCGCCGCCGCTCGTCGGTCGAGCGCGATAAAAAAACCGCGGTGGGGTAGGGGCCGGACGCGTGTCCGGTGGTTGGGTGTGTCGAGCTTAGACGCGGTTTCGCGCGGCGAGGCCGGCGGCGGCCAGCAGCGCGATCAGCGCGACGATGACACCGAAGCCAGGCTGGTCTTCGGGGTCGTCGGGCGTCTCGACGGTGTCGTCACCGTCGTCGTCGACACCCGGCGTGTCGTCGGCGTCGTCGTCAGCCATGTGGTCGTCGTCCGAGTAGTCATCGTCCTCGGTCTCCTCGGAGAGCGTGACGGTCACGCCTTTCTCGTCGGAGTCGAGGGTGACGGTCTCGGAGTAGTCCTCGTAGCCGTCGGCGCTCACACTGAGCGTGTAGTCGCCGCGGTTGAGCTCCATCATGACCTCACCGTCGGCATCCGTGGAGCCTTCCTTGTCGTCGATCGAGACGGTCGCGCCGGAGATGGCGTCACCGTCCTCGTCCTCGACGGACACGGTCAGCTCACAGATCCCTTCGAAGTCGTCCAGGTCCTCTTCCTCGACGACCATGCCGGTGTAGTCG
>SKWB01000133.1 GCA_007129135.1 Halococcaceae archaeon
ATCACCGTTCTGCACGTGCTCAGTCCCCCCGAATCGGCGTCGTACGGCGAGGCACGGATGTACGTCGACTGGGAGGAGGTGATGGAGGGCCGACGGGAGCGGGCCGAGGAACTGCTCGACGCGGCACGCGATCGTGCGGACGACCACGACGTCACTGTCGCCACCGAGATCGTGGTCGGTCGGCCAGCGCGCGTGATCGTCGAGTACGCCGACGAGCACGACGTCGACCACGTCGTCATCGGGAGCCACGGTCGATCCGGCGTCTCGCGTGTCCTCCTCGGGAGCGTCGCCGAGACGGTGGTCCGACGCTCCCCGTGTCCGGTGACCGTCGTCCGCTGACCGACGCGCCAACGGGATCACGAGGTCGATGGCGGCCCGGAACCCACCCGCGGTGTGACCCCGTCGACACGTTTGACGGGACCGCTCTCGCGCCGAACGCTCGTCAGAGCGGAGCGGCACCTCGAGAGGACGGGTGTGGCGAGCCGCTCGCTCGCCTCGTCGGGCGGGTCGGGGCGGTACGTGAAACCCACGACGCGCAGGGCGTCGGCGGGAACGATCTCGTTCGGCCCCACACGGTCGAGACGACGCTCGGCGTCCTCCGACCCCAGTCCCGCCTTGGACGTCTCGAGGTCGTCGTAGAGGTCCTCTAGGGGCCGTGTGTGCAGATATCGTGGGGGTATCTCGGACGGTGGTTCCGACCGGGCGTACGACTCGGGGCGTGATACGGATTCAGTATCGACACCTCCGTCGGTCGATTCTCGGACGTGGCCCTCGACCTGTCGGTCGAGTACTCACCGCTCCCGGCCGATCGGAACACAGATCACCGGAACGTCCGCGTGCCGGACGACGGTCTCCGTGACGCTCCCAAGTAGACGCTGTCTGACGCCCGACCGGCCGTGGGTCCCCATCACGACGAGGTCGACGTCGTTCTCCTCGACGTACCGCAGAATGAGGCGGTGGGCCGGACCGCTCGCGACGCTCCCCGTCACCCCGAGGTCGTGCTCAGCGCTCAGTTCCCTCACCTCGGCGAGCGCCCGCTCTCCCCGTCGTTCGAGCGCATCGAGGATCGCGCCCGCGTCCCGGCTGGGTGCGGTCCACCTCGTATCGACCGAGTAGACGGTGTGGAGCCTCGCGCCGAGAGTGGAGGCCAACTCGACGCCCAACCCGACCGCAGCCGTCGCCCCGTCGCTTCCGTCGGTCGGGACGAGGACGTTCTCGTAGGTGTCGGTGTCGAGGTCCGCGCGACCGGCTCCGGTCGGGACCGCGAGCACCGGTACGTTCGCGGTCCGGAGGACGTTCTCGGTGACGCTCCCGAGCAGGAGCCTGTCGAACCCCGTTCGACCGCGCGTCCCCATCGCGACGAGGTCGATCCCGTGGTCGTCGGCGTACTCGCCGATGGCTTCGAACGGGACGCCCCACTCGATCGCTGTCGTCACGCGGGCATCGGGGTCCACGGACCGAGCGAGCTCGACGACGGCGGCGATCGCCTCCTCGGCTCCGGACTCGAACGCCTCCCGTTCGACCTCCCCGTCCAGTTCGGATCGAACGGCCTCGACCTCGTGCCTATCGACCACCGAGAGGACGTGTACCTCGGCCTCCGTACGCCGAGCGAGGTCTATCCCCCGTCTCGCTCCCGCGAGCGAGCTATCGCTCCCGTCCGTCGGAACGAGTATGGACCCTATCATGGGCCTGATTCGTCTCGCGGGAGCCTAACTCTAGTGGACCCCCTCGAACGAGACGACCCTCCCCGATCGAACGACGCCTCCCTCTGTGGGTCGGACCGCCCTCGGCGACGAGCACGTCGCCTGAACGGTCGTGCGCGATCCCCCGCCTCGGACTCCTCGTTCGAACCCGAATCTCGGGAGGTCGATCGATCTCCGGAGATCGTACGGCCCTCTCGGACGGTACGGCGGACCATCTCTCACCTGACCACGGTCACCGGGACGGGCGAGCGGCGGACGACCCGCTCGGCGACGCTCCCGAGCAGGATGCGACTCGCGCCGGTCCGGCCGTGGCTCCCCACGACGACGTGGTCGACGTCGTGCTCGTCGGCGTACTCGACGACCTCCCGGGAGACCCTCCCGAGAACTGATTCGGTTTCGATCTCGACGCCCGCGTCCGCGGCCCGCTCCCGAGCCACCTCGAGGAGTTGGTTCGCGCTCCGCTCGTGGACTTCGCGGATCCGCTCGTAGCTCGCCATCGCGGCCCCCTCTATCCCACCCGCCCCGTAGAACTCGCGCGGATCGATCACGTGCAGGGCCGTGATCCGTGCGTCGGGGTACTCGCCGACGGCGAAGTCGAGCGCCTTCATGGCCTGCTCCGAGTCGTCGACCGCGACGAGAACGTGCTCTGTCATATCTAGAGAGACGTCGAACTCCGGGATAAGTGCAACTACGACTCCCGGACACTGGGTTTCACCGCCACCCTACTGTACCAGGTGTCGACCGTCGCAGGCGACGCCGCCTCCTCTACCGATCCGTTCGCTCGCGACCGCTGCTCCCCCGCTCTCCTCGAATCCCCGACCGTGTCGCGATCGGCCGGACGACGCCTCCCCGGATAGGCGTCGTCCGGGTTCCCACGCGGTCGGAATCGGAGCCGAAGCTTTGAGGACGGGCGTCCTACCTCCGACATGGATCCGGAGACACACGCCGTGAACGAACGGGCGCTGGGTCTGGCCCTGGGAACCGTCTGGGCGATCGTGGTTGCGGCCCTGGTGCCGCTGTCACGAATCGGCTGGGGAGAGGCGTGGCGCGAACTGCTGGCCGACGTCTACGTCGGGTACGACGACACCGCAAGGGGGACGTTCGTCGGGATCTCCTGGGGGTTCCTCGACGGTCTCGTTCTCGGGACCGCGCTCGGGTGGCTGTACAACCGGTTCGACGGTCGATCCGGGGAGGCGGTGAGGTGACCGTCGACGACCTCCGGGAGTACGGGCTGGCCGAGATGTCCGCAGAGGAGATCCGGAACTTCCTCACGAACCGGGGGTTCGGCGTGCTCGGACTGCCGACCGACGGCGCCCCCTACCTGCTGCCGATGTCGTTCGGCTTCGACGGGGAGTCGAGGCTCTACTTCTCGTACTTCGCGGGGGAGGGAAGCCGGAAGGCGGCGCTGAGCGACGCCGCGGAGACGGCGAGCTTCCTCGTCCACGACGCCGACTCGGTCTTCCTCTGGGAGAGCGTCCTCCTGACGGGCACGCTCTCGGGGCTCTCCGCGAACGACACACCCGAGGAGGCACTCGAGAACGCGTGGTATCTGGACCTGTTCGAGCGGGCCGACACCACCGGTCGGCTTGCCCTCTACGAGTTCCGGATCGACGAACGGACGGGGCTCAAGTGTGTGGGCCTCCCGCCTGGGATGCACCCTGACCACCCCGAACGGGGATGACGGGAGCTCTAGTCGTCTGTGGACGTGGACCGGGAACCCCACGGGAGCGAACCGGGACGGATCGGCGACCGCTTCTCTGGTACGAGTGTCCACGCCGACCGCCAGTGCCGGGGTTCAGAGCAGGAGGACGAGCACGACGCCGACGATCGAGGTCGTACCGAGCACGCCCGCGACGCTCTTTCCCATCCTCGCCGTTCCCAGCGACCGGACGATGGCGACCTTGACGACCGTGTTAGTCACCAGGGCGAGGACGATCCCGGTCACGGCGACCGACGCCTCGACGCTTCCCTCGAGCGCGAGGCGTCCGAGCGAGAGCGTGATCGCGTTCGCGTCGACCGTCCCCGAGAGCAGCGCGATCACGTAGACGCCCCCCTCGCCGAACAGGACGTTCAGCCCGTCGACGGCGAGGAGGACCGCGGCGAAGAGGGCCCCGAAGACGAGCGCCGGCCGCACCCGGAACGGGTTGTCGAGGTCGACCGACGGCGCCCGATTCGAACGGTTTCGCGCGAGGAGGGAGAGCGAGAGCAGGCCGCCGACGACCGTCATCCCGACCAGGGGCACCGCGAGCGGTGCCACCAGCCCCGGGTTGACGACCGCGACCAGCACCAGCACCCTGGGGAACATGGCGATCGAGGCGACCGCGGTCGCGAACGCACAGATCGGCGAGAGCTCTGGCGTTCGTTTCGCGTGGTCGGCCATCGCCATCGCGGTCGCGGTCGAGGAGACGAACCCGCCGAGCAGCCCCGTGAGCCCGATCCCCCTCGCCGGACCGAGGAGCTTCGTGAGGACGTAGCCGAGGAAGGTCAGCCCCGAGACGAAGACGACCATCAGCCAGACGAACCGGGGGTTGAGTCCGAGCAGCACGTCCAGGTCCCGGTCGGGGAGCAGCGGGAGGACGACCAGCGCGATGATGAGGAACTTCAGGGCCGCTCTGAGCTCTTCCTGGCCGATGCGCCCGGCGAGCTCGTGCATCGGGTCTTTCACCGCGAGCATCGCCGCGGTGACGGTGCCGAGGACGACCGCCAGCGTGAGCCCCTCCTCCGAGAGACCCGTCATCGCCCCGTAGACGAACGTGAGAACCGCGGCGACCGCCGTCGTCATCCCGACGTCACCCTCGAGCAGTATCTTGCCGACGTACGCGACGACGACCAGCACGAGGACCATCCCCAGCACGAGCGGGAGCAGCGACGGGAAGAACAGCTGCGTCAGTGCGCCGAGCAGCGCGATCAGCGGGAACGTCCGGACACCCGCGAAGCTCCCGGCGGACTCGCTCTGCTGGCGCTCGAGGCCGATGAGGGCACCGACCCCGAGCGCGACGAAGAGCGCGACCGTTCCCGCGGGCTCCATCGCCCGAACCCACGTGGTAACCGGGGAACTGTGTACCGGTCCGGCGCGGACGTCACCGATGGGATCGACGCGCGACCGACGGCTTTGTATCGCCCACGGCCGAACCCCCGACAATGGACGACCCGCTGTGGACCGAGCGACACGCGCCCACGCTATCGGAGCTCCCACAGCCCGACGTCCGCCGGTATCTCGAGGGCGCGGCCGACGAGCCGATCAACCTCGTCCTCCATGGGCCCGCGGGCGTCGGAAAGACCGCCGCGGTGCGCGCGCTCGCCCGCGACTCGCACGACTCGATCGACGACCTCGTGATCATCAACGTCGCCGACTTCTTCGGCATGACGAAGAAACAGCTCGCGGAGGACCCCCGCTTCGCCTCGTTCATCACGCCGAAACGACGCCGCGGGTCCTCGAAGGCGGCGCTGATCAACCACGTCCTGAAGGAGTCGGCGGCCTATCCGCCGGTCTCGGGCTCGTACAGGACGATCCTGCTGGACAACGCGGAGGCGATCAGGGAGGACTTCCAGCAGGCGCTCAGACGGGTGATGGAGCGCCACCACGAGGCGACGCAGTTCGTCATCACGACGCGGCAACCCTCGGCGCTCATCTCGCCGATCACCTCCCGGTGTTTCCCGATTCCGGTGCGCGCGCCGACGACCGCCGAGACAGTCGAGGTCCTCGAACGGATCGTCGACCGCGAGGGCGTCGAAGCCGATCCCGACGGCCTGGAGTACGTCTCCGGCTACGCGGGCGGCGATCTCAGGGAGGCGATCCTCTCCGCACAGACCGTTGCGACGAAAGAGGGCGAGATCACGATGCAGAACGCCTACGAGGTGCTCGGGGAACTCGGCCCCGACGAGCGAGTCGAGGGGATGCTCGCGGCGGCGGAAGCGGGCGAGTTCACCGACGCGCGCTCGGCGCTCGACGACCTGCTCGTCGACGAGGGCTACGACGGCGGCGAAGTGCTGGAGGACCTGCTCGAAGTGGGTCGAAAACGCTACGACGGCGAGCAACTGGTCGAACTACACCGTAGAGCAGGCGAGGCGGACGTCGACATCGCACGGGGGACGAGCGACCGGATCCACCTCTCGCACCTGCTCGCCGATCTCGGCGCGAACGGACCGTGAGCGGGGTCGGACGGTCGA
>SKWB01000117.1 GCA_007129135.1 Halococcaceae archaeon
CGACCGTCGTCGTCGACGGCGACGAGGTCTCGCTTTCGCCCGGCGACGCCGTCTGGATCGATCACGACTCGACCCGTCAGATCAGAAACGGCGAGAGCGAGAGCACGTTCGTCCTCGTCAGCGCGCCCGAACTGATCGAGGCGACCGGCGACAACGAGATGAGCTGGGCGCTCGCGGGCTTTCAGGGCTAGGTGCCGATCTCGACTCTCGAGAGGGAGACCCCGAGGTCCGAGACGTGCTCGTTGTAGGCGTCGACGAAGCCGGCGAACCCCTCCGCGTGATCCCGCACCACGTCGGGTGCGGGCGGGCCGTACTGCGAGAGGAGATAGGTTCCCCCCTCGCCGCCGATCCTGAGGTAGGCCGCGACGTCACCCTCGCGTTTCAGCTCCCACCGGGTGCCCGAGACCCTGACGGTGAACGTCTCGTACTCGCTCCCGTCGAGGCGGTGGAGCTGTCCGGCGATCGCGTCGGACGTCTCCTCGATCCGGTCGACGATCCGGTCGCGTTCCGCGGCGACCGACTCGGTCGAGATCGGCTCGGGAAACCCCTCTCGCACCTCGTCGAGCAGCCCCGACAGCGAGGCGACGTACTCGTTGTACGCCGCGACGAAGGCGTCGTAGTCGGAGAGCGCTCGCGCGAGCGCGGCGGGTTCCGGTGGCTGTTTCGTCGAGACCACGTAGACCGGCTCACCCGACCGGGGGTCGAAGCGGAGGTACTGCACCGCCCCGGCCTCGTATTTGAGCGTCCACTCGCCCGCATCGGTCTGGAAGGTCCGGTCGCCGTAGTCGCCGCCCTGCACCAGTGCGAGTCCACGGGCGATCTCGCCCGCGTGGTCGGTCACCCGGGAGACGAGGTCGTCGCGTCGCCTGGCGGCGTCCTCGGGATCGGAGGTGGGGATGTCGCTGACGTCGGTCACTCGACAGTGGAGGGGTCGGAGCCGTAAAGCCGCTCTGACGACACCGTCTCCGCCCGGAGTTCGGCCCGAGGATCCGGCTCTTCCGGTCCGTCGAGGTGCTCGACGGCGAGGGAACCGTCGCTCCCGACCGTGATGCGATACCCGAAGTAGACGAACCCCACCGTGACGAGCGAGTCCTCCGTCCCATCGAGAGTCTTCCGGGCGGAGAAGAGACCGTCGAGCGCCTCCGGGTCGATCGCTCCGAACAGCGGCGGGAGGGCGAGCGGATCGACCCCCTCGATTCGCGCCACCTCGTACACCACGGCCTCGCTGAGCGTCCGACCTCTGGACCCATCCCACCACCGTTCGTCTTCCATGCGGTTGACGAAAACGATGAACGGTGTTAACGTTATCCGATATCGTCTGATGAATTCCGGCGAAATAATCTTTCGTTCTTCGAGATTCGTATCGATTCGAACGTCGCGGTCCCCGGATCGGATCCCGGATCCGAACCGAGAGACCGCCACTCACGGACTTTCGACACGGGGACGAGCCATTACATTCTTTGAGGAGGCGAAAGAAAGAATCAAGCATGGACCGCGCGGACGTCTCGACGGTCGATCGAGAGATCCTGTACCTGCTCCAAGAGGACGCCCGGTCCACCGCGACCGAGATCGGCGCGTCCGTCGGCGTATCCGACACGACGGTCAGAAACCGCCTCCGTGGCCTCGAATCCGGTGGTGTGGTCCGGGGCTACCGCCCCGTCATCGATTACGAGCGGGCGGGCTTTCACCGTCCGTTCCACCTCACGTGTACCGTCCCGATCCTCGACCGCGAACGGATCGCTGAGGAGGCCGCTCGGATCCCCGGCGTCGTGCGCGTCTCCGAACGGATGACGGGCCGGGAGAACCTCCTCGTCGAGGCCGTCGGCGAACACGCGGACGACGCCACCGAGGTCGCCCGGCGACTCGACGCCCTCGGTGCGACGGTCGAGGGGGAGGTCGTCGTCCGCGCGATCTACCACTCGCCGCTCCAGCACCTCGCCCCGGAACGGTCGACCGAACGCGAGTGAGGACGCGGGGAGACGACGACCGACCCGCCGCCCCTTCTCGTTCACCCGTCCCTCAGTACGGGGAGACACGTGCCGCCTCGATTCGACCGAACTCCGAGACGTTCCGGGTGAGGATCGGTTCGGAACGCTCCACCGCGGTCGCGGCGATCATCACGTCGACGGCTCCGATCGGAGCCCCCTCGTCGAACAGCCGTCGCTGAATCCGCGCCGCCCGCCGAGCGTGGTGGTACTCGTACGGAACGACGGTCATTCGATCGACGAGGGCGTCGAACGCACGGATCTCGCGCTCGCCCCGGAGGCCGGATCCGACCTCCGTTACCGTCAGCGTCGACATGGCGAGCGGTCTCGCCTCCTCGGTGAGTTCGTCGAGTCGTGCGACGGCGGCCTCGTCGCCGTTCATCAGGTCGATGAGAGAACAGCTATCGAGGATCACCGGTGTCGGTCCATGTCCCGGTCGACCCCCTCACGGAACTCCTCGGTACGCTCTCTGACCCGTTCGGCCTCGGCGTCGTCGAGGATACCCACTACTTCGTAGAGTGGGTGTTCACCCCGTCTCGTCGTGAGCAGTCGGTAGATCACGTCCGAGAAGCTCTCGTCGTCGGCTTTCTCCTCGGAGAGCTCCCTGTACACCTCCTCGCGGAGACTGATGTTCTTGCTACCCATATCTGTGTAGTCGAGTCTGTGTGTACATAGAGGTTTTTGTCGCGGGGTATCTCGGTGATCCACGGGCTGACACGAGACCGATAGACCGGCTCGGATTAGAACTCGTGAAGACCTTCCTGCTCGGCTCGCTACCGCTCGCCTGCGCGGGCTGCGTCTTCCCTGCTCGAATCATCGCGACCGGATTCGACTCACGTCACCAGCGTCTCGCTCCGCTCGACGGTTGGTGACGTGAGGGAGAGATGGGCCGGCTCAGATTCGAACCACGGTCGTTCCGCTCGCTGGCGCTCGCTTCGCTCCCTGATTCGAATCTGTTTGGGTGCACTTCTCCGCAATTCCGGCTCCTCGCTCCGCTCGTCGCGTAGAATTGCGGGAGAAGTGGGCCGGCTCAGATTCGAACTGAGGTTACGGCCACCCGAAGGCCGAAGGATACCAGGCTACCCCACCGGCCCGCACTCCTCCGAAAGCGAGTGCCGCTGTTAAACGTTCCGAATGGGTTCAGTAGTTCGCGAAGCCATCGGTGTCGAGCCAGTTGTGCACCACCGTGATCGCGTGGTTGGCGTGGAGCGCCTCCGGACCGACGCTGAGCCTGGCATCCGCCCGCTCCGAGAGCAGTTCCGCCTCGCGCTCGGTGAAGTCGTGGTGGTCCGAGAGCACGAACGTCGGGTTCTCGGGTACCTCGCTCTCCGGGAGCGGCGTGCCGTCTTCGTGGAGCTGAATAACCGTTCCAGCCACCGAATCTAGCAGATCCACGAACCCACGTCTGGAGACGAACACACCCGGAGTGCTCTCGACCTCCATGTGGCCGATCGCCTCCTCGCGGGCGGTGAGCGCGGCGCGGACCAGCGCGGCCGTCGAGCGCTCGTCGGGGTTCAGCCGCCTGAGTTCCGACCCCTCGAACCGTATCGTGAACTCGTCCGAGAGGACCAGAAAGAGCCGGACGTCCTCGCGGATCGCGTGTGAGAGGAAGAAGCCCGAGGAGACGCACCGACAGAGCACGTCGAGGCGGCCCGCGCCCCCCGCGAGGTCGTCGAGCGAGAACTCGTCGGTGGTGGGTGCGTCGTGGCCGATGACGATGAACTGGCGCATGTGGGGGATCGCCGCTACAGGTCGATGAGTCCGTCGAACGGCGGGACGAGCGCCGAAAGGACAACGACTTAGCCCGTGACCGTCTCTCACAGGGCGATGCCTATCGAGCGATACCGACACCCCCACACACGTGGTGTCCGGAGGGCACGATGAGCGTCCTCGAGGACGCGCGGGCGGTGCTCGCGGAGGAACCCTGTGACGCCTGTCTCGGCCGCGTCTTCGCCGACCGGAGCTTCGGGCTGACGAACGACGAGCGCGGCACGGCGCTCCGGGTCGCCATCGCGTTGGAGGACGACGAGCCGGCCGAAAAGCCCGATACGGAGAGCTGTTGGGTCTGCGAGGGTCACAGCGCCCGGTTCGACGAGTGGGCCACCCTCGTCTGCGAGGGGCTCGCCGGTATGGACTTCGGGACCTACCAGGTCGGCACTCGTGCGCCACCGCTGATCGAAGAGAACGAGCGCCTGCTCCGGGAGTCGGCCGGGCTACCCGAGGACGCGGGCGAGCCGTTCAAGTCCGAGATGAACCGCGAGGTCGGAAAGCGCGTCGGGGCGCGGACGGGTACGGACGTGGACTTCGAACGGCCGGACGTGCTCGCGCTGCTCGACGTGGATCGGGGCGTGAGCGACGAGGGTGAGATCTCCCCGCACGCGGTCGAGGTCCAGGTCAACGCCGCGTTCGTCTACGGCCGGTACCGAAAGCTCGAGCGCGACATCCCGCAGACCGAGTGGCCGTGTACCGACTGCGGGGCGACCGGGATCCAACTGGCTCAGGGGGGCGGCGAGGAGCCCTGTGAGGGCTGTGATGGAAGTGGCTACCGCTACGACCGGAGTGTCGAGGGGCTCACCGTTCCGGCAGTAGTGGAGGCGATGGAGGGCGAGGAGGGGGTCTTTCACGGCGCCGGCAGGGAGGACGTCGACGCGCTGATGCGCGGGACGGGCCGACCGTTCGTGATCGAGGTGAAGAGCCCTCGGACCAGGTCGCCCGACGTCGCCACGCTCGAACGCGAGGTCAACGAGCGGGCGGAGGGTGCGGCGGAGGTCGAGGGGCTCCGGCTCGCGACCCACGACATGGTAGAACGGGTGAAGGAGCTCGAGGCGTCGAAGACCTACCGGATGGACGTCGAGTTCGCCGAACCCGTGAGCGAGGGCGCGCTCGCGGCGGCGCTCTCGGAGTTGGACGGGGCCACGATCGAACAGGACACCCCCCAGCGCGTCTCACACCGGCGGGCGAACCTCACACGCACCCGCGAGGTCTACGCCGCCGAGGGCGAGCTGATCGACGACCACCACGCGGACCTGACGGTCCACGGCGCGGGTGGGCTCTACGTGAAGGAGCTCGTGAGCGGCGACCGGGGCCGGACCCGCCCGAGCCTCTCGGAGCTACTCGGCGTCGACGCTGTCGTGACCGCACTGGACGTGCTCGCCGTCGAGGGCGAGGAGGAGCCGTTCGAGCACCCCGACTTCTTCCTCGACGGATGACCCGGTTCGGGGCGGACGAGGCGGGTCGTGGGCCCGTCCTCGGTCCGATGGTCGCCGCGGCGGTCGCGGTCGACGAGGGGGTGACGCTCCCCGAGGGGATCGACGACTCGAAACGGCTCGCGCCCGCCCGTCGCGAGGTGCTCGCGGCGGCGCTCGCGGAGCACGACGGGATCGAGGTCGGGATCTCCGTCGTTCCGGTCGAACGGATCGACGACCCGGAGACCGACATGAACACGCTGACGGTCGAGGCACAGACGGCGGCGATCGGTGAGGTCGTCGCCGGGGGCGAGTGTGGGGTGGTCGACGCCTGCGACACCGACCCCGAACGGTTCGCCCGTCGGGTCGCCGACCGGCTTCCGGTCGAGGTCTCGCTGGTCGCGGAACACGGCGCGGACGCGCGACACGAGACGGTCGCCGCCGCGAGCGTCGTGGCGAAGGTCGAACGCGACCGGAGGGTGGAGGCGCTCTCGGCGGAGTACGGCCCGGTGGGGAGCGGCTACCCGAGCGACCCAGCCACGAGGGAGTTCCTCGCGCGCGTCGTGGACGAGACCGGGGAGCTGCCGGCGTGTGCGAGGCGGTCGTGGTCGACCTGCGAGGACGTCCTCGCGGCGGCCCGCCAGCGTGCGCTCTCCGAGTTCGTGTGAGGGGAGCGGACAGCGTTCAGGGGTCGAGCGGGACGGGGCCGAACTCGACGGGCGTCTCTTGCGGGCGGTCGGGGGAGCTGTCGGCCCGCACGGGGTCGGGGTTCGTGATCGCCATCGCCTCCGAGCGGACGCTCTCGTAGAGCCGTTCGGCCCACCGTCGTGCCTCGTACTCGTCGGTGTCGACGAAGACCGTGAGCGCGCCGCTCCGTCTGTCGTAGCCGCTCACCCCGATCCGGTCGTCGAACAGCGAGAGCCCGAACGGGACCGACTCACAGAGCGAGAGCTCGGTCGTCCGGCTCTCGATGAGGCTGGCGAGCAGTTCCGGGTGTCCGGAGAGCAGCGACTCGACGACGCCGCGCTCGTAGAGGAGGTCGGTCCGTCGCCCCTCCTCGATCCGGCTGCGGAGGACGCTCTCGTCGAAGAACTGCACGGACGTCGCGTTGAACTCGCGGAGGCTCTCGCTCCCGTCGGTGAGCGAGAGGAGCCGGTTGACCGGTCCGAGCGGGGCGCCGGGTTCGGCGACCGTCACCCGGGCGTCCGAGAGCGCATCGACGTCGGTCGCCGGCGCGTCTGTCGGGATCGTTCGAAGCAGAGGGCGGAGCCTGCGAACCGCATCGGCGCGGTCGACGGCCTCGAGGACGCCACCCGCGACGAGTCTACCCGCGGTCGTCACGCGGTACTGCTGGCCGCTCCGTTCGATCCAGCCGTACTCCTCGAACTCGCCGAGGATGCGCGCGAGCGTCGGCGCGCTCATCGACGTCGCCTCCCGGAGGTCGCGTCGGTCGTGCGCCCCCTCCCGGAGCGTGCGGAGGAGCGTCAGCCGGTTCGACGACCGGGCGAGAAACGCCACGTCCTCCAGCGCCGCCTCCCCCTCCCCCGACTCAGGTGTGATACCGTTTTCCATGTCGCCTGCGTACGCAGCCGGTAGATATTACCGTTGGGAGTATCGGAATGCTCCATTCTCACTGACACGTAACGCGACGGGTGAGTTGAGCCCTCGCCTGGTGGGTCAACACTCGGGTAGAACGTAGCCGTACCGGACGAGTGAGCCTCGGGAGGTGAACGAGTCTCACGGCGTGAACGGTTCAGCGTTCGACGCCGAGGACACGGAGCTGTTCGTCGTACTGGATCGAGAGCGGCCCCGACTCGGTCGGGAACTCGACACGGAGTCGCAACGGGTCGGTCGAGACCACCCGTTCGGAGACGCTCGCGATGTACTCCGGGTTCGACCAGAGCAGCCGCTGGAGTTCGAGGAACGTGTCGAACTCCCAGCGTTCGGAGAGCGCCGTGATCGTCGCCGGGTGGTAGACCGCGACCAGCCAGAGCACCGCTCGACGCTCGTACCGGCAGTTCCGGCAGGTGAACGTCGCCCAGATCTCGGGGACGCTCTCACAGCGTTCACAGAGCCCGTCGGGACCGATCGCGTGGTCCTCACAGACCAGCACCTCCGTCCCCGTCCGCGCCGTACAGGCCGGACAGACCCCCTGGAGCATCATCGCGACGTGGGCCTCGAAGAGGACGTGGGCGGCCTCGACCACCTCCGGGAGCGAGCGATCCGCGAGCCCGGCGGGTGGAAACGCGTAGTGCATGAAGGCGCCGTCGGGGAGGTCCCCCCCGAGGACGCCCGCGCAGTCGCGACACCGGACGGTGATGTGTTCGTCCCTGTAGAGGAGCTCGATCGGCGAGCCACAGAACGGACAGGGGCGGCCGGCCTCGACGGGGCCGAGTTCGGGGTCCTCGGTGATCGTCCCGGCGACGACCGCACGCATCACCTGTGTCCCCGTCTCCCTGAGTTCGTAGCCCTCCTCGCACCGGCGGACGAAGTGTGACAGCTCGCCGAGGTGGTAGTTGAAGTTCCCCTTGTCCACGCCGACGGCCGCCCGGAGGTCGGAGAAGCTCATCGGCTCCGCCCCCTCCCAGAGCGCCTGCAGGATCGAGATCCGGGTCTCGTTGCCGAGGATCGAGAACGCCTCGGTGGGCGTCACTCCGCCCGGTTCGATCCGTTCGACTGTCTCCGGTTCCTTCATGTCTCGCTCCTCGACTCCGGGCCGAACCGATACGTCGCGTCTCGAAGCCGCCGAGGGCGTCGAATCGGTGTGACCTGCTCCGTGACAGGTTCCCTGCGTGAATATTTCTTGCGGTTCGGTACTCTTATACACGGTAACGGATCACACCGGCAACCACGTCCGCTCACGGCGTGAGAGCTCGTCACGGCGTGAAACCGACTCAGTGGGTGCGTTTACTGTCCGTGACTGTCCATCATCTGAGAGGAGGGCACACCCGATGCCGCGGCGTGTGTAGATCACCGATATGACAGCCGATCCGATCACACCGACGACTGCCGTCCCCACCCATGGGATCGCGACGGCCCACCGCGGGCCGATCGGCGAACGGGGGGTCGCCGGGTCGACGCCCGCGACCGTGCCGCCGTCGGTGTCGTTGCCGATCGGGGACGTCCTCTGGCCGCGTTTCCGAACCGACGGGCATCGCGGCGGCCGAACCGACCCGTCGTTCGTCGGGAACTGTGCAGGGAGTGAGCTCCGGTGGGGGTGAACCGACGGGCGTACGTGGCGACCGTCGCTGCCGTCGCGGTCGGCGGCTGTGTCGGCACGGACCAGGTCGAAGACCGGGTCCGTGACGAGGTGTCGGAGCGACTGGGAGACGAGGCCGAGGAGCTTTCGGGGATAGACGTAGAGGAGACGACGCTCCCGGACGAGCCGCCGGAGGACGCACCGACGGCGGACGAAGAGTGGCGCCTCTACGAGTTCGAGGCCGACGAACACTACGAGTACCGCGTTCACAGCCGAGAGGACGGCCCCGGCAGCTTCCACTGGACCGTCAGCGAGGTCGACGGGGATCGGCTCACCGTCGAGGCTTCGCTGGCGTTCGAGGACGGCGAGGAGTTCTCCCGTACGGTGACCGGCACCGACGAGGAGGTGTTCTCGGAGCTGGTGGCGACGCCTGCGGCGGTGTTCGTCGCTGCGGGGCTCCACTCGCCGTACGTCACGACCCACGAGGGGGGAGTCTACGAGGGCTACGAGTGGAGCGTCGTCACCTCCGAGGGGAGTCTGCGGTTCGCGGTCGACGGGACCGACCGTTACCTCGGGATCGAGTGTTACCGCACGGTGACGGAGGTTGACGGGGAGGTCGTCCACGAGAGCTGTCTCTCGCCCGACCTCGCGTTCCCGGCCGCCGTCGTCTACCGCGACGAGGAGACCGGCGAGGTCGCACTCGAGATGGAACTGATCGAGTACGAACGAAACTAGAGAACTACCATGAGTACGAAAGAGGCGGACGTCGAAGCGGAACTGACCACAGAGAACACCGAACCGGCGACGGAGGGAGGGACCTCGGTCGGCGGGCTGGACGAGAACATCGTGGGGGCGTTGGCGTACCTCTTCGCGCCCCTGCTCGCCATCGTCTTCTACTTCATCGAGGAGGACAACGAGTTCGTCCGGTTCCACGCGGTCCAGAGCATCATCATCTTCGGGGGGCTGTTCGCGCTGAACATCGGGCTGTTCGTCTTCGGGATCTTCCTCGAGGCGATCCCGATGGTGGGCCTGCTCTTCGCGCTCGTCACGGGGCTGGTCTCGCTGCTGATGGCCCCGGTGGTCTTCGTGCTGTGGGTCGTGCTGACGTACAAGGCGTACAAGGGCGACACCGACGGCCTGCCCGTCACCGGGAACATGGCGAAGAACTACGTCTGAGCGCGTCCCACTTTCGCGTCGCATCGGTGCCGGAGAGAGCGATCACGACGGGTTCGGGAGTCGGTCAGCCGGTCACGGAGAGCCGAACGGGGACCGGGGCGACTGGTGAACCGGAGGAATCGCCCGGACGACACGAAACGGGGGTGATCGAACCTACAGAGCGACGGCTACCCGTCCCGATCAGTCGTCGGCGAGGGCCATCTCCAGCTCCTCCTCGGGCGAGAACGGGTCCGGAAACGCCTCCCAGTCGGCCTCCCACTCCTCGTCGGTGAGCAGACAGTCGTCGAGTCGCTCGACGAGCGCCTCGCGGTCGAGGTCACGGCCGATGAAGACGAGTTCGATCCCGCGGTCGCCCCACCGCTCGTCCCAGCTCTCTCGGAGTTCGGGGTTACGCTCGAGGTAGACCTGCTGGTGCTCCTCGGGGAGCGTGGCGAGCCACTGTCCGCCCGGGCCCGCTCTGACGGACTGGCCGGCGACGTTTACGCTCATCGCGATCTCCTCGCGTCCGGCGACCCAGAAGTAGCCCTTCGCGCGGATCACTGCCGGTGGTACATCGCCGAGGAGGCTCTCGAACCGCTCGGGGTGAAACGGCTCGGGTTTCCGGTAGACGAACGAGTTGACGCCGTGTTCTTCCAGCGCGTCCTCGTGGTGGTGGCCCTCCTCGAGTTCGTGGATCCAACCCGCCGACCGGTTGGCCGCCTCGAAGTCGAACCGTCCGGTCGCGAGGACCTCCGCCGGGTCGATCTCGCCGTGTTCCGTCCGGACGATCCTCGCCCGCGGCTGGAGCGTCCGGAGCACCGCCTCGATCGCGTCGAGTTCGTCCTCGGGAACGAGGTCACACTTGTTGAGCAGCAGGACGTCACAGAACTCGATCTGGTCGAGGGTGACCTCCTCGGGCGGTCTGCCCGGGTCGGCCTCGGTCTCCTCGACGAGCGCCCCGCCGGAGTCGAACGCCTGCCAGAGCGTGTACGCGTCGACGACCGTCACCGTCGTGTCGAGCGCGTAGACGCCCGTCGGGTCGAACTCGGCGTCCTCGAAGCCGAGGGCGAACGTCTGGGCGACCGGGATCGGTTCGCTGATCCCCGAGGACTCGACCAGCAGGTAGTCGAACTCGCGCTCCTCGGCGAGGCGACCGACCTCCTCGAGCATATCCCCGCGCAGGCGACAGCAGATACAGCCGTTCTGGAGTTCGATGACCTCCTCGCCCTCGGCCGAGAGCGTCGACTGGCGTTTCACGTTCTCCGCGTCGACGTTCACCTCGCCCATGTCGTTGACGACCACCGCGGCGTTCAGCTCCCTGTCGCTGTTCAGTACGTGGTTCAACACCGTCGTCTTCCCCGCGCCGAGGCTTCCACTCAGCACCGTCACCGGGATCGGCTCGCTGCTCATGGTACGCCAGTAATTAGGAATTCAGGAGGTTATAATACTAGTTATTACGAAGTTGGGATGCTGTGTTAACAAACTCTAAGGGCGGCCGTCCCCTACACGGCGTCATGACGGTCGTGAGCATATCGATGCCGGAGGCGTTGCTCGAGCGACTCGACGGGTTCGCCGCAGAGCACGGCTACTCGGGCCGGAGCGAGGTCGTTCGCGAGGGGACACGGGGGCTGCTCTCGGAGTTCGACGAGCCATCGCTCGAGGGCCGAGAGCTCTCCGCGGTTGTCACCGCGCTGTTCGACCACGACACCGAACGGATCGAGCGCCGGATGCGTCGGCTCCGGCACGAGCACGAGCCGCTCGTCGCGGCGAACGTCCACCAGTGTCTCGGCGACGACCACTGCATGGAGGTGTTCGTCCTCGCTGGCACGTTCGAGTCGATCTCGGCGTTCGTCTCGAAGGTCCGAGCGACGAGCGGCCTCCACCGCGCCGAGCACTCGATCCTGCCGCTCGACGAGGGGGTTCCGGAGGTGAGGTTATGAGCGAAGGCGTGAGGAGGGTCGCCGACGACCACGACCATCCCGAGCTCGCGGTGCTGCGAACGGCGGTCGTCACCGTCTCCTCGTCGCGCTCCTCGGCCGACGACGAGGGTGGCGATGCCATCGCCGCGATCCTCGCCGACCACGGCCACGAGGCGATCGCTCGCGACCTGGTGGTCGACGACCGGGCGGCGATCGAACGCGTCGTCTCCGAGTACGTGGAGCGCGAGGATATCGACTGCGTGATCACCACCGGCGGCACCGGCGTCACCCGCGACGACGTGACGATCGAAGCCGTCCGAGAGCGCTTCGAGAAGGAGCTGCCTGGGTTCGGCGAGCTGTTCCGGACCCTCTCCTACGAGGAGGTCGGCACGCGGACGGTCGCGACGCGTGCGACGGCGGGGGTCGTCGAGGGCGTCCCGGTCTTCTGCCTGCCCGGGAGCACGAACGCCGTCTCGCTCGCGACGGAGGAGATCATCGTGGAGGAGGCCCCACATCTCGCGGGGCTGGCGACCCGTCACGACCACGAGGGGGCCTGAGATGCAGGGCTCGGCGATGTACCGGGAGCTGATCCTCGATCACTACCGCAGTCCCAGGAAGTGGGGCCGGCTCTCGCCACTCACCTTCTCGCACACGGGAGAGAACAGCTCCTGTGGCGACGAACTCACGTTCGATGTCGAGTTGAAAGAGGACGACGAGACGATCGAGGAGGTCGCCTTCACCGGTGAGGGCTGTGCGATCAGCATCGCGAGCGCGAGCCTGCTCGCCGAGGAGCTCCCGGGGATGACGCTCTCGGAGGTCCGCGCGCTGGATCGGGAGGACGCCCTCGACCTGCTCGGTATCGAGGTGACGCCGATGCGCGTTCCGTGTGCGGTGCTCGCGGAGAAGGTCGTACAGGACGGCATCGAGGGCTACGAGAGGGACCGAGAGTGACGGAGTACACCCCTCATCGATGACGGCCACACGGGACCCCATCCCGGTGACCGTGGTGAGCGGGAGCCTCGGCGCGGGGAAGACGACGTTCGTGAACCACCTGCTCTCCGAGACCGACCGCCGACTCGCGGTCGTCGTCAACGACGTGGGCGAGCTGAACGTCGACCGGGAGCTGGTCGAACGCCAGATCGAGATGGCAAACTCCGAGAGCGAGGTGTACGGCCTCGAGAGCGGCTGTATCTGCTGTGGGCTGCAGGGCGAGTTCGAGAACGAGCTCTACCGGCTCGCCCACGACCTGGAGTTCGATCACCTGCTCGTCGAGTCCTCGGGGATCAGCGAGCCCGCGCCGATCGCCCGGACGCTCTCGGAGCCGGGTCCCGTCGGGGATCTCTACGGGATCGACGCGATGGTCACGGTCGTCGACGCCCCCCGATTCCTCGACGCCTTCGGCGCCGACTCGCGACCGGGACGGTCGGGGCCGGACGGATCCGGGGTCCGACCGCTCTCGGACCTCACGATCGAGCAGGTCGAGTTCTGTGACGTGCTCGTCGTGAACAAGCGTGACCGGCTCTCGGAGGTCGAGATGGAGCGGGCGGAACGGCTCCTACGCTCGCTCCAGTCCGACGCCGCGCTCCACTGGACCGAGTTCGGACGGATCGAGCCCGAGAAACTCCTCGAAAGCGGTAGCTTCGACCTCGAACGGGTGCACGGCTCCGCCGGCTGGAAACGGGCGATCGAGCACCACGAGGCCCACGCACACGGTCACGACCGGGACCACGGCGAAGCGGGCGAGGGCGATGGTGTACACGATCACGAACAGGGGGTTCACTCGCACGACCACGACGACCACCTTCACCCACCCGAGACCTACGGGATCGACTCGTTTCTCTACCACCGAACCCGGCCGTTCCACCCCGGGCGGCTGCTCGACTGGCTCCGCGAGCCGCCGGCGGGGGTCGTCCGTTGGAAGGGGTTGCTCTGGGTGGCCGGTCGGGACCGCTACGGTTTCGACCTGAGCGGCGCAGGCGAAGTGCTACGCGTGTCGATCAACGGGCGGTGGGTCGCGACGCTGCCGTCGTTCCAGCGCGAGGCCCACCGCGAACGAAACCCGACGATGCACTGGGACGAGGAGTGGGGTGATCGGGAGAACACGCTCGTCTTCATCGGCACCGACCACGACGAACGGGTGATCACCGACGCGCTCGACGGCTGCCTGCTCACCGACGGCGAGATGGACACCGATTGGGAGGCCTTCGAAAACGAGTTCCCACGTCGCCCCGCCGAGGAGCTCGTCGTCGACCGGGAGGAGCCCGAGCAGGCATCCGGTCCCGACTGACCGACAGTACTAGCGTATCCGAATTTGCTAGTAACTCTTATTAGAAGTGGAAATTAAGATCATATCACCATGCAGGTATCGAGCGTACGGAACCCTACGATACGTCGGGGAGACGGGAGCCGGGTCGCGTTCGTCGGCGATCCCGACGCGGGTCGGACGACCCTCGCGGCGCTGTTCGCGGGCCGTCTCGCCGAGCGCGGCGACGCACGGCTGCGAGTGATCGGTGAGGCCGCTTCACTCGTCGACGACGGTGTCACAGCCGGGACCGGTCTCGTCCCGACCTGGACGGTTCGGGACGCCGACGCCGGTCCCGGAGCACTGGCCGACCTCGCGGGACGGGTCGAGACGGCGTTCCTGGTCGTCACGCCCGAGGGCGTGGCGGGGATCGAGGCGTACGAACGGGCCGCAGAGCGCCTCGGCGTCGACCTCGCGATCGTCGGCAACCGGTTCAGGAGGGGGGAGATAGACCCGCTCCGCGAGCACGAAGGTGCACCCGTCTCCGAGTACGTCCCGCCCGAACCGGGGATCGCCGGGGCGATGGCCCGTGGAGAGGGAGCGAAACTCGCCGACCGGACGATCGAGCGCCTCGCGGTCGACGCGCTCGCGGACGAAGCGGCCGATCGCGATGGCGCGCTCGAAACACTCGACGCCGGCACCGATCGAACCCTCGACGTCGAGGTCGAAACCGAAACCGAAGGACGACGACTCGTCAGGACGATCCGAGAGCGCGGTCACGATGCGGGCTACTACCGCTGTAACTGCCGGTGTCACGCCGGCCACGCCCTCGCCCGGTCGGGACGGCCCCTCTAACGGAGACCGTTCAGGTACCCTCGGTTCCTCCCCCACTCATGGACGACCCACGCGAGCGGTGGAACGACCGCTACGCCGACTCGGAGCCCCCGACCGAGCCCACGCCGCTGGTCGAGGCCTATCGCGACCGACTACGGCCTGCTATCGATGGGCCCCTTCCTCCTCGTCTGGGCGGGCCCGACGATGCTGCTGTTCTCGGTCGTGCTCGGCGTCTACACACCTCGGGACTCGTGACGCGGATGACCGTCGCGCTCCACCCGACGATGCGGCCGGTCGGGCTCACCGGCCGGGACCTGGTTCGAGTGGTGATGGGCTTCGGCTGTAACGTCCCTGACGGTCGTCCTCGCCTCGGTCCGCAAGGACGGGATCTTCCTCCTCACCGAGGGCGGCGTCGCGCAGGGGCTCACCCCGGTGCAGGTGCTCGTCGCGGTCTACCTCGCGGGCGTCTTGTTACCGTGCCTCGTGACGGTCTTCACCGTCGCTCGGGAGGTCTCCGTACGGTGGTCGCTCACGATGATGGGGCGTCAGGCCACCGCCGCTGTCGGCTTCGCGATCGCCGTCGCGTGGATCGGGCGGTCGCTGTTCTGAGGGTCCCGAGGCCGGTCGGTCGTCCGAGCGCCCTCAGCCCGGTCTCTCGATCTCGACGACGTCGAACGCCTCGTCGAACGTCAGCCCCAGCCGTCCCGTCTCGGCCGGGAACTCGACGCGAACCCGCAGTGGATCGGTCGAGACCACCTCCTCGGAGATCCCCTCGACGTACCCGGGGTTCGTGAAGAAGAGTCGCTGGAGCTCCCGAAAGGTGTCGAAGCCCCAGCGCTCGTAGAAGAGGGCGACCGCCGCCGGGTGGTAGATCGCGGGCATCCAGAGCACGGGTCGGGAGGCGGTCCCGCAGTTCCGGCAGGTGAACTCGACGAGGATCTCCGGAACGCGACCGCACGCCTCGCAGAGTCCGTCCGACACGATCTCGTGCTCCTCGCAGACGAGTAGCTCGGTCTCGGCCCTCGCGGAGCACTCCGGGCAGACCCCCTGTGCCATCGTCGCGGCGCTCGCCTCGAAGAGCAGGTGGGCGACCTCCAGCACCTCCGGGAGCGACCGACCCGCGAGCCCCGCGGGCGGGAAGCCGTCGATGCTCATGAAGACGCCGCGCGGGAGGTCCCCCCCGCTGGTCCCCGCACAGCTCTCACAGCTCGCCATCATCGTCTCGTCCTCGTACCGGAGGGAGATCCCCGAGCCGCAGAACGGACAGGGCCGTCCGATCGGGACGGGATCGAGCTCGGGGACGTCGGTGATCACACCCGCGAGCACGGCGCGGATCACCTGCTTTCCGGTCTCTCGCAGTTCGTAGCCCTCCTCACCCCGACGAACGAAGTGCGACAGCTCGTTCAGATGGTAGTTGAAGTTCCCCTTGTCCACCCCCACAGCACACTGGAGATCCGAGAAGCTCATCGACTCCTCGTCCTCCCAGAGCGTCTGCAGGATCGAGATCCGGGTCTCGTTGCCGAGGAGCGAGAAGGCCTCCGTGGGCGTCACTCCGCCCGGTTCGATCCCGTCGAACGCTCCTTCGTCCTCCATCGTCGGTACCTCGTCGTGGGGTTCGCCGCCGTCCTCCGATCCCGAACCGCGGGAGATTCAGGGTTCTACGCTAGACTGATACATACGACGGGCCGTCATATATGTGTTCAGGTAGTGGAAGCTCGCTTCCGGGTGGGTCTCGTGTGGAGACCGCTGACCCCGAACGGGACTCTCACGCCGCGAGATGCTATCACGGCGTGAGCCGCCCTCACGCCGTCGTGTACCCTCACCGGGTAGAGTTAGATACCCGACCTCTCGAAGAAGTGAGAAGAGGAGACGAGCCAGGTGAGGAAACAAGCAACATACGGTCTGTCGGGAGGAGCGGAGAATCGAGTCGAACGTCGGACAGTTCTGTGCGCAGTGGGGGGTATGGGGGTCGCTGGACTCGCTGGCTGTCTCGGTGACGACGGCGACGATGATCCGCCCGACACTGACGGAGAAAGCGACGATGGGGAGGACGCCTCAGACGAGCCTGGCGACGCTGGCGACGACGCCACAGAGGACGACGACGCCTCCGACGACTCGGGAGACGGATCCGGTGACGGGGACGGTGACGACGGCACGGCGGAGCTCACCATCCTGGGTGAGACGTACACCAGCAGCGGGAGCGACGTCGGATGTTTCGATGGGGCGACCGAGGACATACTGCGACAGCTGGTCGCGACGTTCGAATCGGATAGTCACGTCGGGCTCAGTATCGAGACGACGTTCTACGACGACGACTCGGTCCGAGTCTCTCTCGAGGGAGTAGATGTCTCTGCAGTCGACGACGAACACGACGGCAGTGCGCACTACGCGAGCGTCCTGGAACTCGACGAGATAACGTTCGACATCGATGGGGAGGAGGATTTCGCGTCCGGCACGGTCGATCTGGAACCCTCCAATCCGGTCGCGAACGAGGGGAGTCCCGAGGGAATCGAAGTGGAGTTCGATATACGGTGTTGAAACCGATCGGGAGGGACACGCCACCGATACCGGCCCCGAGTACCGATCGCAGGAACCGGATCGACCGACGGTGCCTCCTTCGGACACTCGTAGGCGCGGGCATCGCGGGACTCGCCGGCTGTCTCGGAGACGACGGTGACGGGAGCGGCGACGACGGTACCGGTGGAGACGACGTGGACGGATCGGACGACACCGACGAACCGACCGATGGCGAGGACGCGCCCGAGACGTCCGAGGGGGACGGCGAGGGCGGCAGCGACGACGAGCCAGCGGGGACGGACACCGACGACGAGGACGAGGCGGTCCACCCGGCGGACCTCGAGATCGACCCCGAGGACGGGTGGGGGGAACCCTACGACGGTGTCGAGGTACCAGACGACCCGGGTCGCGCGGTGCTCGTGATCGACGGCGAGCGTTTCGAACTCGAGGGGAGTTGTCAGGGTGGCGAAGTCCACGCCGACGACGAGGACGAGGAACGCGAGATACGCGCCGAACACGGCCACTTCGTGTTCGTCGGGACGTTTCACCCCACGGGCGATGAGGGCTTCGCCGCGGTGGTCTCACGTATCGTCGGGATCGAGCGGATCTCCGGGACCAGCGACGGCTCCCGGACGGTCGCGGAGTTCGATCAGTTCGCACTGGGGGGTGGGGACAGCGCCGCGGGGTATCGGTTCCTTCGGTACGGCGACGGCGAGACCGAGAGCGTCGAAGACGACGGGGTCACCGGAGCCGACGAGCCGTTCGTCCGGATCGATCCATCGGGCGTGATAACCGCAGTCGGCCAGCTCGAGCGCGTCGAATCCGGCGTCGATCCCGAGGCCGATGACGTTCCTCTCGGGCAGTTCGAGTTCGGCGCGCGCTGTCAGGCCGACTGGGACGAGGAGTGGGGAGAGCAGTGAGCAGCGACGAGAGCGGCCGAACACGAGAGAGCCGACCACCGAGAACACCGATGACAGGATCCAACCGGAACGAGCGGACCACGAAACGAATCGACCGACGAAGAGTCCTCGGGGCACTGGGTGTCGCGGGCATCGCTGGGCTCACGGGCTGTCTCGGAGGTGACGAGGACAGTGGTGGGGCGGACGCGGACGGCGAGGACGACCGTCAGGACGACGAAGTGGACGACGACTCCGAAGCGGACGACGGAGACGCCGACACCGACGACGGAGCGAACGGCGACGACGACGCGAACGGCGGTGACGACGACCCGTATCTCCGCGAGGAGCTGGAGAACGCGATCGAGAACCTCGAGGCCCCGGAGCCGGGGTCCGCCGTCGTGGTTTTCGAGAACGACGGAGAGTACCACACAGAGGATATCGAGTGTGGTGCTGACAGCGCCGATCCCGACGACCCCGAGAAGGGTACCGCTGAGGGCGTCTTCGAGTTCGACGACGGCGAGGCGTTCAGCGTCGAACTGAGCAGGGGCGACGACCTCGAGGACCTCCAGAACACGATCACCCTCACCGTACCGAACCCCGACGAGGACAGCCAGTTCGAGGAGGCCGCAGTCCCTCGGAGCATGCGCCCCATCAAACCCGAGGAGGGTGCGGAGGGACGGTCGGCGTTCGTCATCAGGGATGCCGAGACGTGGTACGGCGGCATCGGGTTCGACCTCTCGGATCAGGAGGGCGTCGACTACGGCGAGACGTGGGTCGCGGTGACCTGTGCGTGAGGAGCCGACCCAGCGTCGCCTCCTGGCCGAGCCACTGGCTGGGTATCGCGTCCCGATCCGATTCCACACCGTGAAATCCTCTCTCGCCGTCTGATCCTCTCAGCGGGTGCGGTTAGGTACTGTCCGTTCCTGGAGAGGTAAGAGGGTAATGAGATCGTTACATCACGACGGAAGGGGCCGAGGAAGGCGTGCCCGGAGACGGGCGGTCATCCGAGCGGTCGGCGTCGCGAGCGTTCCGCTGATCGCGGGCTGTCTCGGCGACGAGACTGGTGACGACGACCCGGGTGACGACGCGGCTGAGGAC
>SKWB01000316.1 GCA_007129135.1 Halococcaceae archaeon
AGCGGCCGCTCGATCGGGTTGATGAAGATCGTGTAGTCGCCGCCGGAGATCTGGAGCGACCGGAAGAAGTTCTCCTCGGCGATCGGCCCGAGGACGATCCCCAGCACGAACGCGATCACCGAGTAGTTGTACTTCACCATGTAGTACCCGAGGATACCCAGCGCGATGACCGCCCCCACGTCGAACCAGTTGCGGTTGAGCGTGAACGCGCCGGCGTACGAGAGCACGATCACCATCGGGATGATGACGTTCGTGTCGAGTTCGGTGATCTTGCTCGCGTACGGGATCACCGAGATGCCGACCGCGAGGATGATGAAGTTCCCGAGGAACACCGACATGAACAGCGCGTAGGTGATCTGGAGCTGTTCGTCGAAGAGCACCGGCCCCGGCTGGAGGCCGTGCATCAGGATCCCCCCGAGGAGGACGGCGGTGCTCCCGCTGCCGGGGATGCCGAACGAGAGCGTCGGGATCAGCGAGCCGCTGACCGTCGGGTTGTTGGCGGCTTCGGGTGCGATCACACCGCGCGGGTCCCCCTGGCCGAACCGGCCGTCCTTCGCCGACGACCGGGCCTCCTCGGCGTAGGCGACGAACGTCGAGGTCGTCGCACCGGAGCCGGGGACCATCCCGATCCCCATCCCGATGAGACCCGACTTGAGCGTGGTCTTCGGGTACTTGAAGACGGTCCTGACCCCGTCGCGGATGCTCCCCGCGATGGCGATGTCCTCGCCGGCGATCTGCTTCTGCGCGGCGAGTTTCATCATCTCCGCGAACGCGAACATGCCGATCAGCGCCGCGACGAAGTCGATCCCGTCGTAGAGGCCGAACTGTCCGAACGTGTAACGCGGGCGCGCGGTCAGGATCGCGGTCCCGATCGTCGAGATCATGAACCCGAGCGCGCCGGCGACCAGCCCCTTCACCATCGACCCCTGGGTGACGATCGTGATGAGCGAGATGCCCAACACCGCCAGCAGGAAGTACTCGACCGATCCGAACGCGAGGACGACCTCGATCAGCACCGGTGAGAGCAGGATCAACGCGATCGCCGCGAGGAAGCCGTTGAGCGCCGATGCGGTCGAGGCGATCGCGAGCGCGTTCTTCGCCAGCCCCTGTTGTGCCATCGGGTAGCCGTCGAGCGTCGTCGCGGCCGCCGACTCGGTCCCCGGGGCGTTGATCAGGATCGCGGCGATCGACCCGCCGTACATCGACCCCGCGTAGATGGCGGTCAGAAGGATGATCGCCGATGTCGCGTCCATCGGAAGCGTCAACGGCAGCACGATCGCCATCCCGACCGGCGAACCGATCCCCGGGAGCGCCCCGAGGACGATGCCGAGCAGGATGCCGAGGGCCATGAAGCCGATCACCGGCCAGCTCAGCGCGATCGAGACGCCCTCGAAGAACGCGTCGACCGCCATCTACCGACCACCACCGAACTGCGTGGCGAGGTTCTCGATCAGGAGCGGGAGGAGCGGGCTGAAGTCGAAGATGGCGCCCCGGTCGAACGGCATCCCGAGGAACTCGAGGAAGACCCAGAGGATCACCGCCGACAGTACCGCCAGGAAGACGCTCTTGATCGGGTTGATCTTGTACCAGAGGGTGAAGAACAGGACGTAGACCGGTGCGGCGATCAGGAGTCCCGCGGCCCACCCGGCGAAGAAGAAGATCACCGCCGTCCCGACGGTGAACACCGTGTCGTCGAACTCGTAGCCGTAGTCCTTGCCGATCGACTCCTTCTCGTACTCCACCTCCGCCTCGTCCTCGGGCGAGTCCTCTTCCACGGTCTCTTCGATGTCCGAGGTGTCGGCGGTGATCGTCATCTCCTCGGCGACGAACGTCCGGATCGGCCCCGGGAGGTAGTTCCTGACGAGCAGGAGCGAGACACCGACGAGAACGGCCGCCGCGGTGAGCTGTGGGAACACCCGCGCGTCGTCGGGGTACTCCTGTACGATCGGCTCGACGAAGAACACGGCGCTCAGTACCAAAAGGAACACCAGCATCACGTGCTCGGCCGTGATCCCTTCTTTAAATTCTTTTAATTGTTCGGTTGACATAAATGGTACCTATCTTCACTGGAGGAGGGTCAGTCGTCCTCGTCCTCTAGGTCCTCGTCGTCGGGGTCGACGAGGTCGGTGACGTTGATCTCCTCTAGTTCGTCGAACGCGTCGTTCATGATCGCCTCGGTCTCCTCCGGTCCCTCGAAGAAGATCGGGTTGCCCGTCTCGTCGGACCACTCCTCGTAGCGTTCGTCCTCGGTGGCCACCTCGAACCGGGAGGCGAGTTCGTCGATGATGTGGTCCGGCGTGTCCGGCGGCGCGTAGTGGGCCCGGCTCACCCCGGCGATGAAGTCGACTTCGGGGTAGCCCTCGTCGGTCACCGACGGGATGTCGGGGTAGACGTCGGTCCCCTCGCTGAAGAACGTCACGACCGGGTAGATGCCGCCGGAGGAGACGTTCGGCTCGGTCCCCGCGTCGGTGCCGATCCCACAGGGGACCTCCCCGGAGGTGACCGCCTCGGCGATCGGCCCCGTCCCGGTGTACTGGACCTGTTCGGTCCAGTTCCAGTCGTACTCGTCGGCGAACTCGTCGACGTCCCGCATGATCGTCGTCATGATGTCCTGCGGGCTGCCCGGCTCCTGGACGCCGATCGTCTCCCACTCGCCGGAGTTGTGCATCTCGCGGACGTCGTCGAACGTCTCGACCTCGTCCTCGTAGTCCTCGTTGACCAGGAGACACCAGGTCGACCGGCCGATGGTCGCGATGCCCGTGAGGTCACGCTGGTCGAAGCCCGGGTCGTCGAGCAGCTGTGGCGTGACCTCCAGCGGGACCGCGCTCCCCGTGATCGTGTAGCCGTCGGGGTCCGCGCCGTGGACGTCGCCGAAGCCGTTGAGCCCGCCCCCGCCGGGGACGTTGTCGATACGGATCTCGACGTCCATCGCGTCGATGAGCGACTCGATGATACCGCGGGCGTAGACGTCGGTGCCGCCACCTTCGTCGTACGGGATCACGTACCGGATGTCGTCTTCCGGCTCCCAGTCCTCGTCACCGTCGTCGCCGTCGCCCGGTCCGTCGTCGGCGAGACAGCCAGCCATCGCCACGACCGACGTCGCGCCTGCCGCCTGGAGGAACCGCCGTCTCCCGAGAGCTCCGGTCGCCGCCGTGCTCGTTCGCTGTGCCCTGCCGCCGCGTTGTGTGTCTTCCCTTGCCATTGTTCTCCCCGTGTTGGGATCTCCTCTGCCCGACCAGGCCGCGCGACCTGGCTGGTGATACCATACCTTGGGCTGATACCACATGACGGTCTGGCGCCGATATATATAATAGTTTTCTTCGCAGGTTCCGCGACCCGACAACCTGGCGACCGGTTCGGGGCGGACTCACCGGTCTACACGATAGCGAGAGAGCACGTCCTCGTCGATCTCCACCCCGATCCCGGGTCGGTCCGGGATCTCGACGGTCGGCCCGTCGTTCTCGATCGGGCGCTGGGCGAGGTCGTCGCGGATCGGGTTCGGCGTCCGGTCGAACTCCAGCATCGGCTCGCCGGGCAGCGTCGCGAGCAGCTGGAGGCTCGCGGCCAGCGCGATCGCGCTCCCGAAGACGTGCGGGAGACAGCCGACGTTCGCCGCGTCGGCGGCCGCCGCGACGCGACGCGCGGAGGTGAAGCCGCCGACGCTCGTCAGGTCGGGCTGGACGTAGCTCGTGGCGTTCGCGGAGAGCACTCGGTCGAACTCGTGGAGGAAGGCCCAGGACTCCCCGCCGGCGATCGGTGTCGGTCCCCGGTTGAGCGCCGCGTACCCCTCGACGTCCTCCGGCGGCAGCGGTTCCTCGAAGAAGTGGACGTCGAGGTCGGAGAGCGCCCGCGAGACACGGGTCGCGTCCGCCCGACCGTAGCCGTGGTTGGCGTCGGTCATCAGGCGGCCCTCCGGGCCGACGGCCTCGCGGATCGCCCGGACGAGCGCGACGTCCTCCTCTATGCCCCACTCCGGGAAGTGGCGCGAGAGCCCGATCTTGTTCTTGAGCGCGGAGAAGCCCGCCGCGACGTGGCCCTCCGCCTCGCTCGCGACCGCCTCCTCTAGTTCCGCGAACGTCTCGACGTCGCTGAAGAAGCCCCCCGTCGCGTAGGCGCGAACCCCCTCGCGACGGCGGCCGCCCAGCAGCCGCGAGACGGACGTTCCGACCGACTTCCCGTAGAGGTCCCAGAGCGCCATGTCGACGCCGCTCACCACGCTCGCCGGGACGGAGGAGTGATACGAGGAGCGGAGCGCGAAGACGAGGTCCTCGTGGAGCCGCTCGACCGCGGTGGGCTCTTCGCCCTCGAGCCGGGGTGCGACGTACTCCTCGATCAGCTCCCGGTTCCCGGCGATCGGCCCCCAGCACTCGCCCCACCCCACGAGGCCGTCGTCGGTCTCGATCCGGACGAGGCAGTACTCCCGGCTGTCGATCCACTTCTGTGCGTTCGCGAACCGGGTGTCGAGGTCGCGGTAGAGCGGGACCGCCTCGGTACGCTGGATCACCATGACCGACCCGCGCGGGCCAGGGACCTAAACCCCTCGCCCCCTCGGTCTATACCTTTATACCGGACGCTCACCGATACGGGGTATGCCGATCGTCGCAGCGGTCGATAGGAGCGAGCGTGCCGGACCGATCGTCGAGGAAGCCGCCAGACTCGGGACGGCGCTCGACCTCCCCGTCCACGTGGTCCACGTCCTCACGAGGGAGGAGTTCGTCGGACTCGAACAGACGAGCGTCACCCAGTCGAACCGACCCGTCCCGATGGAGGACGTGATCGATGGCGCGACCCGCGTCGCAGAGCGCGCGATCGAGGAGGCAGGGGCCGAGGCCACCGCGGTCGGGCTGATGGGTGACCCGGCGGACGAGGTCGTCTCCTACGCCGAGGAACACGACGCGGAGTATCTCGTCATCGCTGGCCGGAAACGCTCGCCGGTCGGAAAGGCGCTGTTCGGCAGCGTCGTCCAGTCCGTACTGCTCGAGGCCACCTGTCCGGTCGTCTCGATCAGGGCCGATTAGTCCGAGAGCGCCTCGACCACGTCCTCCGTGCTCCCATTCCCGCCGAGATCCGGCGTCAGGGGTGCGGAGTCGTCGGCCAGCACCGACTCGACCCGACCCCAGAGCTCTTTCGCGACGGCCTCCTCACCCAGGTCGTCGAACAGCATCGACCCCGAGAGCACCGTCGCCAGCGGGTTCGCGACCCCCTCGCCCACTATGTCCGGCGCGCTCCCGTGGACCGGCTCGAACATCGACGGATACGTGCCAGAGGGATCGATGTTCCCCGAGGGGGCCAGCCCCATGCTCCCGGTGACGATCGCCCCGATATCCGTGAGGATGTCCCCGAAGAGGTTCGACGCGACGATCACGTCGAACTCCTCCGGCCGGCGGATCAGGTCCATCGACGCCGCGTCCACCAGCAGGCTCTCGACTTCGATCTCCGGGTACTCCGCCGCGACTTCATTCACCAGATCGTCCCAGAACGTCATGCTGTAGGCCTGGGCGTTCGACTTGGTGATCGACGTCACGTGGCCCTCGCGCTCGCCGGCCTCCTCGAACGCCGCACGCAGGATCGACTCGGTCCCCTCGCGGGTGAACACGGACGTCTGAATCGCTACGTCGTGCGAGAAGCCGACGTGTTCGCGCCCGCCGACGTCGGAGTACTCGCCCTCGGTGTTCTCGCGGAAGACCACGAAGTCGACGTCGCCGCCCTCGTAGCCACGCAACGGACTCTCGACGCCGTCGAAGAGCACCGACGGGCGCTTGCAGACCCGCTGGTCGAACGTCTTCCGGATGGGTAACAGCAGCCCGTGGAGCGTGATGTGGTCCGGGACCTCCGGGTGGCCGACCGC
>SKWB01000137.1 GCA_007129135.1 Halococcaceae archaeon
ATCATCGAGTAGAAGGCGGATCTCGCTAGCTGCTCATAGGGATTATCGTAGTCAACCGGAGATCTCGCTGGCCGATCGACCGATCCCGTCTCTCGGTCCCGAATTGGGAAATCTATGAACTCCTACGATAATCCCTCTCAGTCGATGTAGCCCAGCGCGTCGTCGATCCGGCCCAGTTCGGGACCGGTCGTCTCCTCGCCGACGACGTAGCCGGTCGCGTTCGCGACCAGCCCCGCCCCGACGAGCGGTGCGCCGTAGTTGATCGTCCCGATGTCGGCCGGAACCCCCAGCAGCCCCTCGAGGAAGTCGAGCTCCTCGTCCGTGGCCTTCGGGTGACAGAGCACGCCCCGGTTCGTCGCCACGGCCGCCGCGCCCACGGTCCGGAGCGTGGCGAGGTCACCGCGCTCGACCGGGACGTCGAGGCCGTCTTCGACCGCCTTCACGGCCTCCCGGGAGAGATCGGGGTGGACGTACGCACCCGTATCGTTCGCCAGCACGACGTTGCCCGCCGCGTTGATCCGCCCGGGTAACTCGGTGACCGAGAGCCCCGCGTCCTCCAAGAGCTCGCGTTCGACGTCGGTGATCTGGCTGCTCACGACGAGGCCGTTCCCGTTGCCGGCGGCGAGCGCGCCCACGGTCGAGGCACCGCCGATCGTCGCGGGGACCGCCGGAACGCCGAGCTCTCCGGCTATCTCCTCGCGGGTGTCCTCGTCGGCGTCGCGCCGGACGAGCACACAGCTATCGGTCGCACGCGCGAAGACGCCGACGGCCGAGGAGCCGGAGAAGGTCGCCCGAAGCACGTTACTCCGCGAGTTCGGCCTCGACGATCGACTCGCCGGCCTCCTGGAACCGGGCCGCCCGGACGCGGAGCTTTCGCGGAGGACGCTTCGACCCACGGGCCCAGACGGCCTCGTTGATCGAGCTGTCGAGACGCACGTCGCCCTCGTCGACCTTGAAATGCTGGGCGAGGTGCGAGCGCACCAGCGACATCGCCTTCTTCGCGCGCTTGTGTTTCGCCTCGGCGTTCGCCTTCCGCAGCGGAACGGTCATCACCCGTTCCTCGAAGTCGCTCGCGCTCATCACTCGTCGGTGTCGCTACGCCGCCAGTTTCGGCGTTTGGGGTTTCGCATCACGTCGCGGTCGGTCCGGATCATCACCCACGCCGGAACGCGCGTGTTCTGGCGCTCCAGTTTGGCGAGGCGCTTCTTCTTCGCCTTCGTCTTCTTACCCATAGTGCGCCCCCCTACCCGTCGGGCGCTTAAAATCCTGTCCTTTTAACGGTGCTCCGACCCCGCTATCGCATGGCCGGGCTATACCCGTCGGTTCGTCGTATCCTCACTCGCATGCGAACCACGTTCACCGACGACGACGAGGGCAAAGAGGTCGTAAACGAGAGCGGCGACGAGATCGGCGTGGTCGAGGCCGTCGAGGACGGCTCCGCACACGTCAACCCGAACCCGGATCTCACCGACAGCATCTCCTCGAAACTCGGCTGGGGCGAGGCTGACGAGGAGACCTACCGGCTCGACGACGGCCGCGTCGAGCGGATCACCGAGAACCAGGTCGTCGTCCGCGACTGAGTGTCGCTTCACCTCGTTTTGCGGGTTCGTACCTTCAGCACCGGGAGAGATCACCGACTCCCGATAGAATCAACACACGAAACGGAGAGCGTGTAATCAGCAGTCGGGTCGCTCACTCGAGCCTGCCGGAACGAGAGAACGGAGCGAATCATCACGGAGTGGCCCCGCTGGGGTTCGTGGAAGACGACGGCAGACCAGTCGAGGCCAACAGCTATGACACCGTCGTCGGCGCGTTCGAAACGACCCAGACGGACGAACCGAGCGAACGAAAGGCGGCCGATCGGCTCGAGCGGTCCCGATCTGCAGTCAGCCGAGCGCTGGACCGTGCCGAACTCCAGTCCACCTCGGGTCGGTTCGTGCTGGCTGTGCGGCGGTCGGTGTGTACCGAACCGTCGTCGTTTCAGGGGGAACGAACGGCTAGTCCTCGACGGCCCGTAACGCCCGCTTGCGCTCGCGTCTGTGCTGGAGCAGATCGGCACAGGTCTTGAAAAACACCAACACGACGATCGCTCCAAACGGGTTCTGGGCGAGCAAGGCCACAGCCGCGCCGACGAAGACCGCACAGAAGAGCGCGGTAAACCGCGGCCCCGGTTCGACCAGCAACGAGACGGGGCCGCGGCGTTCGTACTCTCGGTCGCCGAGATACTCGCACCAGTACGAAACGAGATGGGAGACGACGAGGCTGGCAGCGACGAGGGCGACGACGGACGGACTCGCGGGCTCGATCGGGATGTCCTCCTCAACGACCGGGACGCCTGCGATGACCACACCCAAAAAGAGCCAGACGGTGGCGTATTGCTGAACGAACGCGTCCACGATCTCTCGATTCGGCTTGCCGATGTACGAACGAGGGCGTTCGCCGTCGATGTCCGCCCACGAACGAATCGATTCGGGATCGTCGGTCCCCTCTGCCCTGCGGATCTTCGCGACGTAGATCGCCCCGATGACGCCAGCCTCGAGCCAGTAGGCCAGCAAGAGAGCGTGAGCCTGCCAGTCGTACCACCAGATCAGGAGCAGCGACGCGAGGTTTCCCGAGAGTACCCCGACGAACGCCGTCTGCGATCGTTTCCAGGATGACCGCATACTAGATGTGGATGACTGGGTTAATAATACACTTTTGATCTGTCAGTACAGGAACCGCGATGCTCGTCGGTGGTGCGACCCCGCGAGTTCCCTTGATGCCGAACCACTGATCCGGGGCGCGAGACCTCCGACGAGGGGTCGCGCGGCGGTCTCCACTGCTCAGAGCGGAAAGCGCTCCACTGTGCTGTAGACCGGTCCCTCGGGCGTGAGCGAACTCTCCGTGAGCCTGACCTCCTCGACGTGCATCTCGCCCACGACGGGCGCGCGACCCGTGACGACCTCCCGTACCACCTCCTTCCCGCCAGCGTGATCCATCCGCGCGAGGGTGACGTGCGGGGTGAACTCGTGTTCCTCCGGGTCGAAGCCGCCCCCGACCGTCCGAGCTTCGATCGCTCCCTGCAGCCGGCTCAGGTCCTCCGCACCCTCCTCGACGCCGAACCAGACCACGCTGATGTACTCCAGCGAGGGGAAGACCCCCAGCCCGCCGAACTGGGCGACGAACGGCGTGACCTCGCTCTCCTCGACGCCGCGTTCGATCGCCGCCGAGAGCTCCTCCACCCGATCCTCGTCCGTCTCGCCGAGGAACTTCAGCGTGAGGTGGGCTTGGCTCGGATCGGTGAACCGGAGGCCGTCGGCGGACGCGAACGCCTCCTGCAGGTCGGCGATCGGGTCGGCGAGGTCCGGCGGGAGGTCGACGCTGACGAACAGTCGCATGGATCGGGTTCGCGGGCGGGGGATTTGAGCGTTTGGCGCGGTGTCGGACGGGCGGCGGTGGCCTCGGTTCGCGTGGCGCCGTGCGCCCGCGAACCGAACGGGGGAGGGCTGGCGCGGTCCGCTCGCCGTCGGTGATCGCACGAGGCTCCTCGAGCCACACCGACGCTTGTCAGTTCTCTCCTGACACCAGAGCTTTGTATCGGCCTCCAGTAACGAGGAACCGAGCCGTGTCCCCCTCGCTCCCCGACGACCTCGACACCCCCGACGTGGGCTTCGTCGCCGCCTCGGGCGTCTACGCCGCGGCGACGCTCACGGGTGCGTTCATCACTGCGGGGGCCGCCGCCGGCGCGGAGGTCTCGACGCTCTTCGGCGGCGTGACCACCACCGTGACGGTCGGTCTCGTCCTCGGATCTCTCCTCGCGAGTCGGAGCGAGGGACTGGCCGAACGGATCGGCAGCAGCCTCCGGTCGCGCCTGCTCGCCTTCTCCGTACCCGTCGGTTTCGGTGCGCTCTCGCTCGGCGCGCTGGTCTCCCCGCTCCCGGTCGGGGCGGCCGTCGGTGCCGGCCTCGGGGCGCTCGTCACGGGGCTCTGCGGGTGGGGGATCGCCTCGATGGGCCGCTCGCGCTACGCCCGTGCGGTCGTCTCGGACGATCCGATCCTGACTGTCCCGCAGCTGAACCCGAGACAGCACTGGTGGATGGGCGGAATATCGGTCTCGTCCGTTCTCCTCGGGGGATCGATCCTCGCGATGGGCGGTGGCTCCTCCGAGTTCGCAGGGTTCTACCTCGTCGCGATGGGACTCATCTTCCTGCTCTTCACCGTCGTCATGCTCTACAACCGGAGCCGCGACGAGGACTCGCGGCGAAGGGGACGGCTTCCCAGTCGCTTCGGGAGCGGGCGGTCGTTCGACCTCGGCGATCCACTCGATCCCGAACACCTCCCGGAGCTTCGGGTCCACGATGAGGGGATCGTCACACATTCCGGTGGTGTGGAACGGCGTTTCGTCCCGTGGGAACGAGTGACGGACGTCAGTCTCTCGGACGACGAACTCCGGATCTCGATCCGCCGTGGACTCGACCTCCGGTGTAAACGATCGGCGATCGACGACCCCGAGGCGGCCGCCGAGACGATCGAACGGGTGCGCTCGGAGGCAAAGCGCGGACCCGTCGAGGACGCCCGTGAGCGGTACGACGCACCGGAAACCGGGAGACTAGAGTTCGAGACCGAGGTCGAGTAGACTCAGTCTGCCCGCTCCAGCGAGAGCTCCTCGGTCTCCACACCCGCCCGGTCCGCGCGTTCGTTCGCGTCGATCAGTCTGTCCAGCCGGTCTTCGAACTCCCGCTCCGTGAGTTCGCCCGCGGCGTAGCGCGCCTGGAGACGGGTGACGGGATCGACCTGGACCTCCGTCCCCTCGTCATCCGTTCCGACGCGCTCCATCAGGTACCAGACGAGGAAGACGCTCACGACGAGCAGCGCGGTGATCGCGACGGCGTAGATCGGTCCGGCGAAGAGCAGGGCCGCGATGATGACGATGTCGGCGAGGACGAACTTGATGACGAAGATCTCGGTGAGATCGTACTTCCCGCCGCTGTCTCCCATGTTCGGGATTTCGAGCGGGTGAGAATAAGCGCTGGGGGCGGCCCGGACCTCGGAAGACGGAACGCTCGTGCGCAGGCGTTTTACCCGCCGGTCGCCAATCCGGACCTATGACCGACGACGAGGACAGAGACCACCGCTACTCCGAAGGACGGGGGTTCGAGGACCCGTACGGTGCGTTCGACCTCGAACCGCCGGAGTTCCAGGTCGACCCCGACGAGGTCGACCCCGTCGACTCCCACGTCGTCTCCGACCTACTGGACGAGCGCCAGATCGCGAAGGAGGACGTCGACGTCGGGTCGCTGATCGACGTGGGGCTCAGCTACATGCAGATCAACCGCCACGAGCAGGCGACCGAGGCGTTCGCCCGCGCCGCGATGTTCGCGGAGGAGGACAGCCCGCTCGAGGCCGAAGCCTGGGTGAACAAGGGCGTCGCCCACGCCGAACTCGAGGAGTACGACGAGGCGGCCGGCTCCCACCGCGAGGCGCTCCGGGCGGACGACCGCGGCGAGCACGCCGCGCTCGCGGAGACGAACCTCTCCTACGCCCTCTGGGAGCTCGGCGAGGACGACGAGGCCTTCTACCACGCCGAACGCTCGGTCGAACTCGACGAGCGGTTCCCGCAGGCCTGGTACAACCGCGGGTTCATGCAGATCGAACGCGGCCTCGCGGAGGAGGCGCTGCGGAGCTTCGACAACGCGATCAGGCTCGGGATGCGCTCGGTCGACGTCTACGAGGAGAAGGCGCGCGCGCTGGAGATGCTCGGTCGCGAGGAGGAGGCGGAGGAGGTCGCCGCCCACGCCGACGAGCTCCGCGAGCACGCCGAAGACCGGCTGATCGAATGATCATCCGCGAGCGTGAGACGCCGAAGGG
>SKWB01000049.1 GCA_007129135.1 Halococcaceae archaeon
CCGATCGGTAATAACGGGTGGAGGAACGATCGGGAAGGACCGGCGTCGATCGGTGACGTTCCACGAGAACAGTGGACTGACGACGCCAGGGTCGTCCCGTACGGACGGCCGGAGGTCCGTATCAGAGCAACACCGCGACGACGAGGAACGCGGTCCCGAGCGTGACCGTCCACACGGCCGGTGCGGGCGTTCCGACCTCGCGGCGTCGGCGTCGCTCCCGGTCGGCGACGTGTGGATCGAGCCGTTCCCAGGCACGGTGTCGCCGTTCGAGGAGGTAGAACGCCGCCCCGGTCGGGGCGCCGTATGCGAGGTGGCCGAACAGCGAGGGGAGGGCGGTCGCGAGCCCGTCGGCGCTCCAGGCGAGGGGTTCGCCGAGCAGCACCGGCATCAGCGTGAGCGGCCCGACGAACCACCAGACGAGGCCGTAGACGGCGCCCCAGGCGACGCCCGCCGCGAGCGTCGGGGCCTCGTATCTGAACAGCCGGCCGTAGCTCATCCCGACGATCGAACTGACCGCGAGGTGGACGCCGAAGCCGGCGAGCGCCGACGAGCGCCCGACGAGCGCGGCGACCATCTCGAGCTCGCCCGTCGACCACATGACGGCCCCGAACGCGAGTCCGCCGACGAGGCTGGCGACGAGCCCCCAGCCCATCGCCCGCAGCGTCCTGATCCCCGGACCAGTCGCCTCGTAGTTCAGTGGGTCCGACTCGACGAAGAGGACGCGCCAGAAACGATCGAGCACGGAGTAGAGCAGCCCGAGGAGCAGTCCGTAGACGACGTGGCCGACCAGCGACCCGACCTGCTCGCTCGCGGCCGCGGTCGTCCAGGTCACCGGATCGCCGAGCAGCAGCGCCAGGAGGGTGAGTCCACCGAGGAACCACCAGAGGATCCCGTAGGCCATCCCCCACGCGATCGACGAGCCGAACCCGCGGGCGTCGCGCTGGAACAGGAGGCCGAAGCCGACGCCGATCGTCGCCGCGATCAGGTAGTGGAGGAGCCGACCCACGAGCGCCGAATCGGAGCCGACCAGGCCGGCGATGAGCGGGAAGACGTCCTCCTGGCCCATCCAGACGCCGAACGCCCAGCCGCCGACGAGGCCGGCGGCCCCACCCACGAGCAGGGCCCGCGGCAGGTCGAGGGGGGTCCGTTCCGACGCCACCCTGCGACCCCCGAGCCACCCGAGGACGAGGCCGACCGGCGCCCCGAGGCCGAGGATCAGGTAGACCGACCAGGTGAAGCTGTCCCCCGTGGTGGTGAACGGACCGACCGAGACGCCGAGACCGGCGACCAGCCAGACGACCGCGGCCCACGCGAGGAGTCCCGTTCCGAGACCCCAGACTAGCCCCCGACCGGGGTCGGTCGTCCGCCGTCCGACGAGTACCGGGAGGGCTGCCCCGTAGAGCGGCCCGACGGCCAGCCAGAGCGGCTCCGGATCGGGATCGACCAGCGAGAGGGCGAGCGCGCCGGCGAGACCGGCGACCGCCCCGGCGAGCGCCGTCCGAACCCCGACGGGGAGCCCCTCGATCGCCTCCCGACCGACCGCCAGCCGATCGAGCCCGCCACGGAGGTCGCCCCCGTCGGCCGTCATCGGCCCTCCCGACCGGTGTCGGCCGTCTGAACGATGTCCCGCGGGAAGAAGATGGCGATGAGCCAGTCGGCGAACACCCGCACCTTCCGGTCGGTGCCCGGGAGCTTGGAGAGGTAGACACCACGCCAGAGCACCCACGCGAACAGTCCGGAAAACCGCAGGTCCGTTATCTCGGCGCAGGCGGTCTGGTGTCCGATCACGGCGAGCGACCCCGGTGATCGGTAGGAGAGCCCCCGCGTCGTCCCGCCCGTGACGGACGCGTAGACGTTGTCGGCGACGACCCGTCCCGCGCGGAGCGCGTGCTCTGCGGTGTTCGGGTAGCGTTCGTCGGTCTCGGCGTCGAACATCGCCGCGCAGTCGCCGGCTGCCCACAGCCCCGTTCGTCCCTCGACCGCGAGGGTGGCGTCGACACGAACCTCGTCCCGGTCGGTCTTCGGGACGTCCAGTCGCTCGACGAACGGCGACGGGCGGTTCCCGGCGGTCCACACGAGCGTCTCCGATTCGATGCTCTCGCCCGAAGAGAGCGTGACGACCCCCTCGCCCGCGTCGGCGACCCGCTCTCCGAGCAGGAAGGTGACGCCGCGGTCGGCCATCCGCTCGCGGGCATAGGCCGCGAGCGATTCGCTCAGCTCCGGCATGATTCGCTCGCGGGAGTGGACGACGACGACGCGTACCTCCTCGGAGGGGATCGAGGGGTAGTGGACCGTCGTTCCACGGACGAAATCGTTGAGCGCGCCCGCGAGCTCCGAGCCCGCGAACCCCGCTCCCGCGACGACGAACGTCACGAGCGAGCGCCGGCGCGCCGGATCGACCGCCGTCTCGGCGCGCTCGAAACAGTCGATCACGTGGTTCCTGATCGCGACCGCGTCGTGGAGGCTCTTGAAGTCGAAGACGAACTCCCGGTCCTCGTCGATCCCCTTCGGGTCGGGGACCGACCCCGGCGCGAGCACCAGGTGGTCGTACGGGAGCGGGCGCTCGGCGTCGGACAGACGCAGCGTCCCGGCCTCGACGTCGACGCCGACCGCCCGGTCGCGAACGACCCGCGTCCGCCGGAGGCTCGTCCGCAGCGGGCTCGTGATGTGACTCGGCTCCACGCTCCCCGCCGCGACCTCCGCGAGCAGCGGGGTGAACAGCACCGCGTTCGCCTCGCTCACCATCGTGAGGTCGACCGTCGGATCCGGCCCGAACCGTTCCTCGAGCCGTTTCGATGCGCCCAGGCCGGCGAACCCACCGCCGAGGACGACGATCCGTGTCTCCACCGCCGGATCGTCGCCCGGGTCGGGCTCCGGGCCCAAGAGCGCCGCCACCAGCTCCCGGGCCGTCGGGACGAGGACACCGAGCAGCACGCCGGCGAGGACCCAGGTGGCGAACGCCGGGAGGAGGGGCCCGATCGCCGCCGGGCTCCACGCCGGCCCCTCGCCGGCGGCGAGCGGGAGCGCGCTGGCACCGAGGGTCGCCCACGCCAGCACGGCCAGCGCCCCGGCGGTGAACGCCCCGTCGATGGGCGTTCCCTCGTGTGGTCGGACGGCGAGAACGTAGAGCGCTCCGAGAACCACCCCCAGTGGGGGCCCGAGTGCCGCGGGGCTCACGGCCGTCGCGAGCAGGATCCCGGGGAACAGCCCCGCCGTCGCCCCGACCGCCAGCCGGTGTCCCGGGACGGACGGCTCCAGGCCGGTTTCCCACCTCATCGTTCACCCTCGAAGAGCATCGAGAGGAGCTTCCTGAGGGCCGCTCGGAGGTGGTGGTTGAACGTCGGCTGTGTGATACCCAGCAGCTCGGCGACCTCCTCGCCGGTTCTGTCTCGTGGCGTCTCGAAGTAGCCGGATGCGTAGGCGGTCTGGAGCGTCTCGAGCTGTCGGTCGGTCAGCCGCCCCTCGAGCTCCGCCTCGAACCCCTCGCGCGTCCGGGCGGTCCGTTCCCTGTCGCGACGGCGGACGAGCGACGACCCGGCGTAGCGTGCCTGGAAGGCCTCGACGAACTGGCGCACGTCGGATCCGGACGGGAGCTCGACGACCACACGTGCCGTCTCGCCGTCGGCGGTCATCGCCGTCGGGACCGCCCCGTACTCGAGCAGGTCCGCCGCGAGGCTCTCTTCGGTGAGCGTACAGGAGAAGAGAGACCGACCGTCCCGGTCGGCGACGAGCCGTGTGTCGACCACCGCGGACGAGCGGTTCGCGAGGTCGGAGACGGCCTCGGGAGCGAGCCCCTCCACGACGAAGAAACAGCGGAAGGAGCCGTCCACCCGACCGATCACTCGCTCCATGGCGAACTCGCACCCGGTCTCCTGGGCCCACCGGACGAACGTGATGGCGGGATCGGTCACGTCGAACTCGAGTTCGACGACCGCCCGTTCGACGAGCCCCCGTTTCAGCTCGATCGCGTTGATCGCGTGGCCGAGCCGGTCGCCGAGGCCGTCGAGAACCGAGCGTTCGATCCGATCGAACGCCGACACCCGGTCGCTGTAGACGCTGAGTCCGCCGTAGCGGATCCCCCGGTAGTGGATCGGGAGGCTGAGAACCGACCGGTAGCCCCGCCGCACCGCCTCGCGGCGCCACCCCTCGATCGGGGGCTCTCCCACCAGCCGCTGTTCGACCCACGCCTCGCCCAGCTCGACCGCCCTCGACAGCGGCTCGCCCGACTCCGCCGCCTCGTCGACGCCCGTTCCGATGGCCGCGAGGTAACTCTTCTCCGAGCCCGCCCACGCCCGCGGCTCGATACCTCCTTCGACGACGTCGTAGTCACCGATCCAGGCGAAGGCGTAGGGCTCGTGACGGACCAACCGATCGCAGATCGACTGCTCGAGGCCCTCCCGTGTCGTGCTCTCGACGATCGCCCGTTCTACGTCCCGTCCGAGAGACGCGCTCGCGCGCAGTCGGTCGACCGTCTCCTCGTGATCGGCGACGGTGCGCCGGGACTCCGAGAGCTGGTCGGTGAGCGTCACCCGGGTGAGGGCGTGTCGCGTCGCGAGCGCGACGGTCCGGGCGGCGTCGAGGTCGGCGCCGGTCGTCTCCCAGGCCGTCGTCGTCCCGGCGAGAAGGACGCCGTGGCCCTCCAGCGGGAGGACCACGCCCCTGGCGAGCGAGGCGTCTTCGGTCGGCTCCGCCGGTCGTGGGAGCACCGTCCGTACGAGCACGTGCTCGTTCTCGACGAACGCACGCCAGGCGGGATCGACGTCGGAGACGGGAACCGGCTCGTCGGCGAGTTCGCCCTCCGCAGCCGTCGTCCACCGAAACGGTCGGAGCGCGTTCCCGGTTTCGTCGTAGAGGAACGTCGCTGCCACGGGAACCCCGAGCGAACGCTCGATAGCGTCGAGCGTGGCCTCACAGACCTCCTCGCTCGTGCTCGCCTCGACGAGCGTCTCGGCGAACTCGAGGAACGATCCCAGCCGAATCCCCTCGGCCCCGGGACGCTCCACGACGGTCGGCCCGATGCTCGACCCCGATCTGTTCGCCGGCGCACGCGACGGCCGCGTCACGCAGGCGGTGACTCCCGCCGAAATCGCCTCGCTCGCGACCCGCCCGTCGACCGCCTCCCCGACGAGGACGAACGGGAGGTCGGGCTGTCGCCGCCGAACCGCCCGCAGGAGGTCGACGCCGGTCGCGTCCGGGAGGTCGTACTCGCTGACCACGCAGTCGATCGAATCGCCGTCGATCCGCTCGAGGAGAGCAGCCGCGTCCCCGACGGTGGTGATCGAAACACGCTCGCCGGCCGCGTCCGCGATCGCCGACGGCGGGTCTCCCGACTCGGGGCCGACGTAGGCGACCTCGATCACGTCGATCGGCTCACCTCGCTCGTGACCACCGGTAGCGCCCCCCGACGTCGAGTCGAGGAGCGATCGGGCCTCCACCGTCGAATCGGGCGAGTGGTGTTCATGCGCGTCGCTCGGGTCACACTACCGGTTCCCGGTGTCGAGAACTCGTAGCCTATCTGGATAGGCTGCCCTCCGTCGACGTGCGTCGGTTCCCTCGAACTCATCCGCCGGCACCGGAGCTCTCCCGTCGAGTCTGACGTCGGTTCGACACACGACACCTGTAGCCCCCACCGGCGTGGTCGGTCTATCAGTCCGGATATCACGCCTTTCGGTCTGGGTCGATTGGATGCGATCGTGGGTGAATCCCCCCGATCGTCGCTGGATGGGGAAGGATCCACCCGAATCCGGTTCGTCGCCGGTCGAAGGGGAACCAACATGACACGCGATCGTATCACAAGACGGGAGACGTTGCAGG
>SKWB01000394.1 GCA_007129135.1 Halococcaceae archaeon
CATACCCCCCGCGTACTCGCCGTCGACACGGATCGTGATCAGGAGGAGTCGCTCTCGTAGTTCCAGCAGTTCCTCGAAGAACGCTGACGGATGGACTTCCCCGTCGACGCGCTCCATGACCCGACGGTAGACCCGGTGAAATCGTTTTACGTTCTCCGGGGTGAGTTCTTCGTCAACGATCTCGTACTCCTGGTCCTTTCCCCGTCGGATCGCCTTCCGTCGACTGTTGCTCATCGCGTCAAGCGTCTCCTCGTAGCTCTTCGTAAGATCAAGGGTGAACCTGCACTCACCCCGGTACGGCCGATAGCCGTGGGCCTGAAAGGCGGTGTGATACCGGAGGTACCTGTTGTCACACGCGCGGATTTCGTGGACGATCGAACGCCCAGTACAGAGCTCTCGAACCGCTTTCACCGTGAGCGGCAAGGTCTCGCGGGTGTCCGTTGGGAGCAACGGTCCGCCGTAGCCGGGGTAGACCGAGGAGAGGCGGTAGAAAGGCGTGTGAGGGAGCTTTCGCACGAAGTTCGGGAACACCCCGATTACGTTTCCGTCCTTTCTGACGAGCAGGTGCCGAGGGGTGTAGGGAAGTCCGTTCTCAACCGCACGGAGCCACTCATACCGGTGGAATAAACTCGACTCGGCCGTCCGATCGACGACGCCATTCCAAGCCGGCCGCTCCACCTGCTTGATCGTATCGAGAGCGACCACCTCGTGTCCCGCTCTTGTTTCATCGACTACCGTCTGCGTCATCGTACTCTGATCACTCTGCGATATCTCAAAAAGCTTGCCAGTACACCTGCTTCGTCTTCTGATCGATCGGAGCATTTCCTCGAGCACTCCGTCGGCAACGGAGGTCCGAGGACGGGATTTGAACCACGTATCTCGCCAGTACATGGCGAATCTTGGCATTAGACCACCTCGGACGCGGTGATCACCCGCCATCACAATGTGATGGTATAGCTATATATAAGACGTCTGTACTTAATTATTCCGGCCACCCTGTCGCGGGAGACGTCGTTCTGGAGGCTGACTTCACCGATAAGGGAACGTATTGACGGGATTTGATCCAGGCCTGAGTTAAAATTATACATTGGATGATTGTCCCTCACTCACATTACAATCGTGCTTCAATTTGACGCCAGTAGCCACCGATGAGTCGGCGTTAATCCTACTTTCATGGTTTGGCAGAGAGACGTTTCGAGGTCGTTTTCACGTGTCACAGAGGGAATCCCTCCGTAGCGTTTGTGTCGTATCAGCAGTGGTAGGTACCCGCGCTGGCTTCGGGATTGAAAATGTCGGATAGGTACTGTTCCCTCGAATCGGCATTATAAACCGACAGACTGCACCGCCCTCTTGGAATATCGTGCTACTCGTTCAGATTAAACCGCGGAAGCAGGATCAGGTCGGAGTGAACTCGTGACCGAGAGTCGGGAGATTTGGCTTGAAGAGAAAGCTCGTCACGAAACAACACCTTCCCGACGTTCGCCGACCGTAGAGCTATCGGTAGCCGATCCCTACTCCCATCGTCGGGCAACGCTACGTGGATTAGTCCTCAGACGACGCTTCGAGACTCCCGCGTTCGTGCATCATCGAGGTCCCCCGGTCGACCCAGCGCTGTCGGTAAAAGACCGCGCCGATGTAGACGACCCTGAACGCGAAGTCGAGGACGACGGCGACGTACGCCGCAAGCACACCGTATCCAAGTAGAACGCCGACGACGTAAGTAAACCCGAGCAGGAAGACGAAGGTCCCGATCATCCGGGCGACGAACGGGGTGAGGGTCTCGCTGCCGCCTCTGAGCGAACCGGCGAGGACGATATACGCGGCGATGAACAGCGCCGCGATGGCGAACGCCTGAGCGAAGCCGGTCGCATAGCCCACGGTAACCGGATCGCGGGTGAAGACGAGGACGAACCATTCAGCGTAGAAGAAGAGCGCCGCACAGAGTCCACCGATCGTGAGAACGCTGAGACCGGTCGCCGCGATGCCGATGTAGTACGCCTCTTCGGGGTCACCTCGACCGAGCGACTGTCCGACGAGGACGTTCGCGGCGACGCCGTAGCCGCGGGCGAGCGGCGAGGCGACCTGCTGGTACATCCGGCGGCCGATGTGGTAGGCGGCGTTCACCTCGGTACCGAAGGCGAGGAGGATCGCGTTGAACGGGAACTCGGCGATCATCTCGGAGAGCCCCTCGGCGATCCGTGGCCAACTGATGATCACGAGCTGTTTCGCGATGACGAGCCGTCGCGGGCGGACGTAGTTGATCTCACAGAGCGGGGTTCGGACGATCGCGAGGAAGGTGAGTGCGCCGAGCGAGTCGGAGACGGCGGTCGCCGCGGCGATACCGATCACACCGAGTTCCGGAACCGGCCCGAAACCGAAGGCGAGACAGACCGTCGCGACGATGTTGAGCGCGTTCACGGCGCCGTTGACGTACATCGGGGTTCGGGTGTCGCCCGTCCCCTGAATCGATCGCGCCGCGATGAAGTTGACGTGGACCGCGGGGGCCGAGAGCATGATGATCAGGAGATAGATGCTCCCATACTCGACGACCTCGGCCATCGCCGCTTCGTCGGCGAGACCTCCCAGCACCGCGATGGCGTACTCGTTGAGCAGCACCCCGAAGATCATGAACGGAATCCCCCCGAGGAGTCCGAGCAAGAGCGCCTGCGTCACCGCCTGATCGCGATTCGCCGTCGCGTCCGCGCCCGTATCCTGACTGGAGAGCGCGATCGCGCCGTCGCCGATGCCGATCCCGAACCGGAGGGGGAACCGGGCGTAGATATCGGCGAGGCCGACGGCCGCGACTGCGGCGGGTGAGAAGAACCCGGCGACGATCAGGTCGGTCGTTCGCATCAGGGTGCGGAGGACCTGCTCGGCCATCACCGGCCACGAGAGCGAGAACACTCGCTTCCAGACGCGCCAGAACCGATAGCGCACGAGCGAGAGGAGGAGGGCGAGCACGTCTGAACGCGGTGAGCCGACGTGCCTAAGCGTTGAGTTCCCGGAAAGGGAGTCCCGTATTAAAAAAGCCTCGGGTCACCCTCCAAGGAAGGGGCCGAACACCTCCAGCGATACGAGCTAACGATCGGCGATCAGAATGGCTGTATCCGTTCAGAGCGAGCGACCTCGCGTACTGCCGTGTCCCTGCAACACCTCCGGTAGCGATGCCACGAGCGTCGATCACGTCCCGAATCCGGAGCCCAGGGAACGGCGGTCGGCACGTAGAGTAAACGCGCGTGTCTAGGCACTCAAACGTGGGAACTATTCGACCGAGGGATGTGAACCCGGTAGACTACGAGGCGAAACCGGCCGAAAACCACGGAGGAATATATTACGGGTTTTGAATTAGAAATTCTGTACCGCTTTGTCTATACCGTAAAAATTTCCCGAGTTTTGACTCGTAATTTCACTGTGCTTTCGCAAGTTTTATGTGACTGTTCTCGCCAGAACGTTCATGCGTTCAAATTCACGGCGATCCTTCCTCCGATCGGTCGGAGTCGCCGGTGCGATCGGTTCGGCATCACTCGCTGGCTGTTTCGGCATCGACGAGGGCGACGACGAGGAGGTCGGCGAAGAGGTCCCCGAGATACAGTTCGTCTATCCGACGTCGGGTGCGAACCCCGACCGGAGCGAACTCGGCGGACTCATCGCGGACAACATGGAGGAGATCGGCTTCGAGGTAGACCGTCAGGAACTCGATTTCGACCCGCACGTCGACCAGACGGTGGGCAACCACGACTTCGACGTCTCGCTGCTCGGCTGGGGTGGGACTCCCGAGCGGATCGACCCACACATCTTCCTGATGGACATGCACCACTCGGACTTCACGGGCGAGGGTGGGCGGAACACACCGGGGTACGAGAACCCCGACTACGACGAACTGGCCGAAGCACAGGCACAGGAAGTCGACGAGGAGGCCCGTCGCGATATCGTCTTCGAGGCCCAGGCGATGCTCGCCGAGGACCAGCCGCGGTGTTACATCGCGAACGAGGGCGGCGACCACCCGTACAACTCCGAACGGCTCGAGAGCGTGAACCCGACGCTCGGGGAGGGGCTCAACGGCTTCTGGAACTTCATGCTGGCCGAGCCGGCGGACGACGTCGACCAGGTGACCTTCGGCTACTCCTCGGACATCATCTCGCTGAACCCGATGCAGGACCTGGCGACGCCGGACCGACAGTTCATCCGGCTCATCTACGACCAGCTCTATCGCTTCGGCGAGGAGGGCGAGCCGATCCCGTGGCTCGCGGAGGACGACCCGGAGATCGACGAGGACGGGACCACCTTCACCGTCCAGATCAGGGAGGGCCACAGCTTCCACGACGGCGAGGAGGTCACCATCGACGACGTGCTCTTCTCGTACGAACTGTTCGCGGAGTACTCGCCGACCTACTCGGTCTATCTCGACCCGATCGAGGAGATGGAGACTGACGGTAACGAGATCACGTTCCACCTGAGCGAGCCGGACGCGACGTTCACGCGCAACGCGCTGGCACAGATCTACATCTTCCCCGAGCACATCTGGTCGGAGATCGACGACCCGACCCAGCAGGACGACGAGGAGTACATCGGCAGCGGGCCGTTCCAGTTCCAGGCCTGGGAGCGCGAGGTTGAGATGCAGCTGACCAGCTTCGACGACCACTTCGAGCCGCCGGTGATGGATACGCTCATCCGCGTGCCCGGCGACGAGGACGCGCTCATGGACCAGATCGAGGCCCACGAGATCGACATGCTCGGGAACGACCCGACGCCGACGCAGGCCGACCGGATGGACGAAGACCCCGACATCGGGCTCGCGACGTTCGAGGCGATCGGTCACGCGAAGCTCGCGTACAACATGCGTCGCGATCACATGGACGACGTCCACATCCGCCGGGCGATCTCCTACTGCGTCCCGAAGGAGGCGTTCATAGAGGACATCCGAGGCGGGATGGGAACGGTGACACACTCGCCGATCGCACCCGTCCTCGAGGACTGGCACAACCCGGACGTGATGGAGTTCACCGAGGACCTCGATGCAGCGAGGGAGGAACTCGAAGAGGGCGAGTACGTCTGGGACGGCGACGACCAGCTCCACTACCCGGCGGAGTAGTACTGCGGGGCTCCGACCGACTCCGAGCGCTCGTCACACCGGTCTATGGGGGGTGAATCCGATTCCCCGACGAACCGACGGACGAAACGTGATCGACCGGGTATCGACTCCGACGATCGACCGACGACATCGAAATGTTCCAGACCGAAATCAAAATGAGAAACCGTAGATCATGGGGCTGAGGGAGTACGTCGTCCGGCGAATCCTCCAGCTCGTACTGACGCTGTGGGCGCTCGTCACGCTACTGTTCGTGCTGTTTCGGATGGTCCCCGGCGATCCGACGACGCGGTTCGTCATGGAGTATCCGACGGACGCAGAGCGCCAGGCACGAATCGAAGAGCTCGGCTTGAACGAACCGTTGTACGTCCAGTATCTCGAGTACATGGGCCAGCTCCTTCGGGGTGAGTTCGGCGACTCGACGCACTACCGCGAGCCGGTGAGCCAGCTCATCTTCCCGCTCTTTATGAACACGGTCGTACTCATGTTCACCGCGCTGCTCATCGCCTACACGATCGGGATCCTCTTCGGCGCGGCGATGGGTTGGCTCCGCGGGAGCCGGTTCGAACGCGGCGGGATCGTCGCCGTGTTGATGGCCCGCTCCTCGCCGGAGTTCTGGGTAGGTATCATCCTCGTCTGGCTGTTCGTCTTCCAGTTCGGGCTCTTCCCGCGGAGCGGGATCGGCGGCTACGGTGGGGAACTGACGATGAACTTCGTCGACCGCTACGTCAACTTCGACTTCCTCCGGCATCTCTTCTTGCCGGCGCTGACGGGGGCGATCGTCTACCTGGCGACGCCAGCGCTGTTGATGCGGAACACGATGCTCGAGGTGCTGAAAGCCGACTTCGTCGAGATGAAGAAAGCCGAGGGACTGCCCGAGCGAACGGTTCTCTACAAACACGCCGCGCGGAACTCCGTGCTCCCGCTGGTGACGGTCGCGGCGATCGCGACCGGCGCCGCGATGGGCGGTTCGGTCATCATCGAGACGGTGTTCAACTGGCCGGGCGTCGGCCGCGAGATGGTCGCCTCGGTGAGCCGGAACGACTACCCGGTGGCGATGGCCGCCTTCCTCCTCATGGGAACGTCCGTCATCGTCATGAACTTCGTCGCGGACCTGGCGTATCTCTACCTCGACCCACGGGTGAAGTACGAATGAGCCTCGATACACCCTCCGAATCGACCGCCGCACAGGCCGAAGGGGGAACCGAATCGATCGATCGACGCAAACTCCGCTGGCGTCGTCGGCTGAACGCACTGCGTAGCTGGGGGAGCCTCCTGAAGGAGGACCGACTGGGCCAGATCGGCCTGGCCATCCTCGCCTTCTTCATCCTCGTCGGGATCTTCGCCCGGCCGATCACCGTCGAGATCGGCCCCGTCTGGTCCCAGGTCCAGCCGTTCTCGCTGGCGCCACACGGCTACACCGATCGGGTCGCGACCGAGGGCCTCCACGGGCCGACGTGGGCACACCCCTTCGGGACGACCGACCTCGGTCGAGACGTCCTCTCACAGGTGATCATCGGCACACGTGCAACGCTCATCGTCGGCACGATAGCGGCGTTCATGGCCGTCTTCATCGGCGCGAACGTCGGCATCGTGAGCGCGTACTACGGCGGCTGGGTCGACGACGTCCTGATGCGGATCACCGACATCGTCTACGGCGTCCCGTTTCTGCCCTTCGCGATCGCGCTGGTGTTCATCCTCGGCGCGACCCTCGTGAACGTCATCGTCGCGATCGTGTTGATCCTCTGGCGCGGGACCGCACGCGTCGTCCGCTCCCAGGTACTGAGCCACAAACAACGACCCTACGTCGAGAGCGCGCGCGCGATCGGGGCGAGCGACTTCCGGATCATGTACGTCCAGATCATGCCGAACGTCTTACCGCTCATCTCGCTCTACGCCGCGTTCGCGGTCGCCTGGGCGGTCATCGCGGAGGCGAGTCTCTCGTTTCTCGGCCTCGGTCCACAGGGGATGATCTCGTGGGGTGAGATCATCTACGACGTCCGAAGCGCGGGGGCGTTGCGAGAGGCGTGGTGGTGGGTCTTCCCGCCGGGGATCGCCATCATGCTGTTCGTGATGTCGGTGTTCTTCATCGGCCGCTCGCTGGAGAAAGTCGTCAACCCCGATCTCCGTCACGGAAAGTAAGACCATGACACTACTCACCATAGACGGCCTGAAGATGTACTACCGGAGCGACGACGGCTACGTCCGCGCGGCCGACGACATCAACCTCGAACTCGAGCGCGGTCAGACGCTCGGTCTGGTCGGCGAGAGCGGCTCCGGGAAGACCACGATCGCACGGTCGGTCATCCGACTGCTCCCCGACAACGCGGAGGTGATCGACGGGTCGATCGACTTCGATGGGACGGAGATCACCGAGCTGAGCGAACGGGCACTCAGAAAGCAGATCCGCTGGCAGGAGGTCTCGATGATCCCGCAGAACGCGATGAACTCGTTCGATCCGGTCTACACGGTCGGCCAGCAGATCGTCCAGGTGATCAGATACCACGAGGACGGCGTCTCGAAGAAGGAGGCCAAAGACCGAGGGCGCAGGCTATTCGGGGAACTCGGGATCGACCCCGATCGCGTCGACGACTACCCACACCAGTTCTCGGGGGGGATGGCCCAGCGGGCGATGATCGCGCTGGCGCTCTGTCTCGAACCCAAGCTGATCCTCGCCGACGAACCCACGACCGCCCTCGACGTCGTGATTCAGGACCGGATCCTGGAGACGATCACGGGGATGCAAGAGGAGATCAACAGCGCGATGATCCTGATCACACACGACATCTCCGTCGTCAGCGAGACATCGGACCGGATCGCCGTCTGTTACGGTGGACGGATCGTCGAACAGGCCGACGCCGAGACGATCATCACGAACCCGCGACACCCGTACACGCTCGGGCTCCGAAACGCGTTCCCGGATATCGGTGACACCGACACCGATCTCGTCTCGATCCCCGGGACGCCGCCCGAACTCGTCGACCCCGGTGAGGGCTGCCGGTTCGCCCCCCGGTGTCCCTTCGCCGTCGACGAGTGCTGGGACGTGACTCCCCAGCCGGAGGAGTTCGACGACGGCCACATCGTCGAGTGCCACCGCGCCGACGAGGCCGACGAACTCAGAGAGCGCGCCGAGCAGAAAGAGACCTGGGAGGAAGTGAGAGAGCGTCCCTCCCAGCCACAGGGGGCCGGTGGTCGCCGATGACGGTCGTCTCGGACGCCGATATCCACTCACGGCGACAGGGCGACGTGAAACTCGGCCTGGAGGGCGTGGACAAACACTTCACCGTCAACCGGGGGGTCCTCGCTCGGATCCTTCGGGGCGAGTCCTCGGAGTACGTCCACGCCGTCGACGACGTCAGCCTGGCGATCAGGGACGGCGAGGCGTTCGGCCTGGCTGGGGAGTCGGGCTGCGGGAAGACGACGCTCGGGAAGACGGCGATCAAGCTCCACGAGCCGACGAACGGTCGGATCACCTTCGACGGCGAGGACATCACCGATATCACCGGCAGCGAACTGAAAGCGTTCCGTCGAGAGGCCCAGATCATCCACCAGAACCCCTACGACTCGATCAACCCCAGGTTCACCGTCTACGAGTGGGTCAAAGAGCCCCTCATCGTCCACGGGATCGGTTCGGAGGAGGAACAGGACGCCCGCGTCCTCAGGACGCTCGAGATGGCCGGGCTCGAGCCGCCGGAACTCTACGCCAAGGAGTATCCGAGCGAACTCAGCGGGGGAGAACGCCAGCGGGTCGGCATCGCCCGCGCGCTCGTTCTGGAGCCGTCGTTCCTCCTGGCCGACGAGCCAGCGAGCATGCTCGACGTCTCCATCCGGGCGAGCATCCTCGAGGTGTTCGATCAGCTGCAGACGGAGCTGGGGCTGACCGCGCTCTACATCAGTCACGACCTCTCCCTGTTGAAACACGTCTGTGACCGTATCGGGATCATGTACCTCGGTCAGCTCGTCGAGGTCGGCCCGGCGAACGACATCATCGACGACCCGCAACACCCGTACACGCAGGCGCTCGTCTCCTCCGTCCCGCGCGTCGATCCGAAGGCGAAACGGGACAAGATCCGGCTCGTCGGGGAGGTCCCGGACGCGGTCGAAGTGCCCAGTGGCTGCCGGTTCCATCCCCGGTGTCCGAGTGTCGTTCCACCCGCCGACGTCGAACTGGACCAGGAGGTCTGGCGGTCGGTCGCGACCCTCCGTGACGACCTCGCGAAAGACGACCTGGCGCTCTACGACGAGGAAGCGACCGATCCGGCGCGGATCAGGGAGACTTACGACGTCCCGAACGAACTAGCGGATCCCACAGTCGACTCGCTCGTCGCGGACGCCCTCGCGGAGTACGTCTCCGATGGTGAGGGCGAGTCGATCGCCCGGCTCCAGGAGGCGCTCGAGAGCCCGTGCGAGCGGGGAGCGATCCCGACCTACCGGATCACGGAGGTCCAGCGCGCGAAGTGCATCCTCCACGACCCTGCGGGGCCGTACGACGTCTCCGCGGTGGAGACCGAATCCGACTGATCGGTGGTCGATCGCTCCGAGGTGCAGGGAACCGGTACGCGATCGAAACAACTCTTCGAGAAGCAGACTGTAAGAGATCTCTCTTCACCGGTTAGCTACCGATCGGCACACGATCTGTCGTGACTGTTCGTGATTCCTCAAACACAGGATAGAAGTACACGCCTCTCGTAGGTGAAAAGTATGAACAGAATGCCCTCTCGACGGACGTTCCTGGCAGTGGTTGGTGCAGCTTCGGTCGGCCTCGCCGGCTGTTCGGACGAGAACGGGACGGACGACGAAGCTGGTGACGACGACCCGGACGCCGACGATGGAAACGGAGAGAATGGAGACGACGGAAACGGCGAGGAGGAGACGCCCGACGAACCGGAGGACGTCACCGCACCGGGTATCGAACACGGGACGCTCGTTTCCGACTTCAGTGAGGATCTCGATTCGTGGATCTCGATGACCGGCGAGGACCTCGTCGAAGGCGACTCCGACGAGGCGCTCGTCGGTGACACGGCCGCACTCGTCCGCGGAGGTGGAGAGCGCGCGGGGGTCTTCCGGTCGTTCCAGGAGTTCGACGCCGAAGACCAGCACGTCTCGTTCGCGGTCAAACTCGAGGAGCCCATCGGCGGTCGCGTGAACGTCGAGATGCTCGCGCCGTTCCAGAGCGACAGCGTGATCACCCGCCGACGTATCCCGAGCGACCTCGACGGCTGGATGCGCATGGACGTCGGCTACACCCAGGACCGCGGCGAACCAGACTTCGGTGACATCCAGGAGATGCGGATCTGGGTCGACGCCGCGGCCGAAGACGGGGAGGTCGACGACGACGAGGAGGCCGCGGACGAACTCGACGAGGACGAGATCGAAGAGGAGATCGACGAGGACGACGAGGAGGTCGAGGAGGAGGACATCGAGGACGAGACGGTCCGGTTCATGCTCGACGACCTGCGGAGCACCCCCGCGGCCGACAACGGCCAGGTGATCATGACCTTCGACGGCGGCTTCGAGTCGCACTACTCGACGCTGTTCGACCTCATGGAGGATCGTGACCTCCAGGGCGTCATCGGGATCGTTCCGCCCACCGTGAACGTCGGGGGCCGGCTCTCGATCGACCAGATGCGCGAGATGCGCGATGCGGGCTGGGATATGGCCTCGTTCCCGCTTCGAAGCGACGCGCTGCCGGAGATGGACTCCGGGGAGAAAGAGCAGGTGATCGAGGGCGATCAGTCCTACCTCGAGGGTCGCGGGTTCGAAGACGGTGCGCGAACGTTCCTCGCACCCTACCACCGCGTCGACGCCGAGTCGCTCGAGATCGTCCGCGAGGTCCACGACTGTTCGATGACCTTCGGTGGGACGCCCAACGCCGCACCGCCCGCGGACCCGCACATGCTCTCGCGGATCAACGCGACCGACATGAACGCGGTCGAGCAGTTCACCGAACTCGCAGAACGCCACAACCAGCTGCTCGTGCTCAGGCTCACCGAGGTCGGTGACGACGGGGATCTCGAAGAGGACGAGTTCGAGGACCTACTGGACTACCTCGAGGACTCCGAGCTCGATATGGTGACCGCGAGCGAGATGCTCGATCAGCGAAACGAGCTGTTCTGAGCGGGGTCGACGCTCCGGCTCTGGTTCACTGCGATCCCTCTCCTGGCTCTTCGCTCCGTGTACGACGTATCCGTATGAGCGCAGAGTCCGGGAGTCGATTCCGCTCCGGTATCGCACCCTGACGGCCCAACTCCATCGGTTGGGGAGAGACGGTCGGCTCTCACCGGCGTCGCTGCGTGATGGGATCCCCTGGGGGCGAGCGGACGGCAGCCGTTCGGATCACCGCGTCAGTCGATGGGTTCACTAATCCGCAGGAAAGACGAACGCTATGAGCAGTGACGAGAACTCGACTGACGCCGGTCTCTCATCGGAGGAGGGAGGGCCGTCACCGACGGAGGCGTTCTCGTTGCTGGCGAACGAGACACGGATGGCGATCCTCCGCGCGCTGTGGGAGAACCACGGCGCCCAGTCGTTTTCCGAACTCGCGGAGAACGCGGGGGTCTCCGATACGGGGAACTTCAACTATCACCTGGGACAGCTCTCGGGGCTGTTCGTGATGCAGCGAGAGACCGGCTACGACCTCACCCGAGCGGGACGGCGAGCGCTCACCGCCGTCCTCGCCGAGGACCTCACCGCCTTGCCCCGGGTGGAGCGGACGACCGTCGATAGGCCCTGTCCGTACTGTGACGCGAAAGTAGAGCTCGTCGCGGTGGACGACGACCTCCGGGTCTGCTGTACGAACTGTGACGGTGTCTTCGGTGGGACCACCACGTCGGTCCGAACGAAGACCCCGCATCCCGAGTCGACGATCACGATCGTCCCGTTACCGACGGCCGGCCTCCGCGACCGATCGCCCGAGGAGATCCTCGATGCCGGGGTTTCGTGGTCGATCCAGCGTGCGCTCTCGTTCGCGAAGGGGATCTGTCCGGAGTGCTCGGGAATCGTGAGCACGGACGTGGAGGTCTGCCCGGCTCACGAGGAGGGGATCTGTGGAAGGTGCGAGCGACGGATCGCCGGACGCGTCGATTTCCACTGCCACACCTGCCAGAACGGAATGGTGACGAACCTCACGATAATCGCGCTGCTCGATCCGACGGTGCTCGGGTTCTTCCACCGCCACGGCTACGACCTCCTGCAGCCGTCGTTCGAGGACGGCGGTGCGCTCATCTCCTGCTCCGAAACGGTCCACTCGGTGGATCCGCTACGGTACGAGGCGACGTGGTCGTTCGACGGCGAGGAGCTCACGATCCGTATCGACGACGCGCTGGACGTCTCGGTCGTGAAATGAACCCCCACCTCGGCGCTCTGCTCTCGTCCCGGTCACTCGGATGGCCCGAACGCCCGGTGAGACAGGTCAACCGTTCACCGGGCGTCCAAGGGTGGGGATGGGTGGGAGCGATCCTGCTCGTGGTCCATTCACGGATGGTGCCTGTCGATGGTGATCGAGCGGAATCGTCGTTCCACCCGAGTGGTGGTCGATCTATACTAGTATAAGTAACCGGACGTTACCCACCGTGAAACGGTGGTATGGCGTAGTTATACCGGTCGAATAGATCCGAAACGGATCGTTTTGTGGGGCGTTTCGCCTCGAGCGAGACGACCGTGAGGTCGGTTCGACCGACCTCGTCGTCTCCGGGTTCGAACTCCGTCGGCTGGTCCGGTCCGAGATCTCTCCAAGAGGTGGGTCGGTCGAGATGGCGACGGACTCCGTATCGTCGGAAGGGACGTCGAACTCGCGAGATCCGATCGCTACAGGGAGGAGTGCTGATCCACCGTCTCGAGGAGGTCACTGGCGGTCAGCACCTCGATCTCGCGTGCATCGAGGAAGGCGACGAGTTCACGGAGATACGCGGTCGAGGAGGTGTCCTCGGCGTCGGTGGTGAGGGTCCCGAACCGGAGGACGAGCAACTGGCCGTACGCTGTCGCCAGTTCCACGAGTCGCGGGACCACGGCCGAATCGGTGCCGTCGGCCATCGAGAGGGTGTGAAGATCCGATGGCGGAAACGCGTTCGGAGCACCGCCGGAGAGAAACCCCGTCTCGTGGGTGTTCCGAACCGCCTCGAGCGTCGAGGCGTCGATCCTGTTTCCAGGCGCGAGGAAGTGTCGAGCGCCACCTTCGAATCCGAGGTCCGCGAGCCTCCGTGAGTCCGCTTCGATCACCGTTCGCTGGTCGTCCGCTGAGAGCTCTGGAAGTGGATCGCTTCGCAGGGGATACGATGCGACGTCCCATCCGCGTTCTCCGAACGTCTCGAGATAGTCGAGCGGGAGGCCACCCGGCTCGTCGATCAGCGAGGGCCTGACCCCGAGCACCCCGGAACTGTCGCTCTCCTCGGTGATCTCGAGTATCTCGTCGTAGGCGGACCCGGGTCCGCCATCGAACACGAGGACGACGCCCCCGCTCCCGTGGCTCTGCGTCGCCCGCAGGTCGTCGAGCGTGAACCCGATCCGCTCGTCGCTCGCGCGCTCGGCCCAGATCCGTATCCCCTCGACGCTCGTGTGGTCGGGCTCTCCCTCTCGATCGGTGTAGCCGACGTCGAGGCGAAGCCAGTCGTCCAGCTCCGGCGGAACACGCCGGCTGCTGATCAGGCTGTGATCCGCATCGGGTGCCTGACACTCGACGGTGACGGTCACGTCGGCCGGTTCGTCGAGGGCCAGCGCGACCGAGAGCTGTCGGTCGTCGAGGTCGAGTGGCTCGTCGAACGCACGGTAGACGCCCGCACGCCGACCGTTCTCGTTCCCCACCCAGAGCGCCCGATCCCCGACCAGCGTCCGATCCTCGGTCACCGAATGGGTGCCCTCGATCGCGGTCCAGACGCTCGGTTCCGCGAAGTCGTCGAGGAGGTCGCCGTGAGTGAGTCCCGGAGCGGTCACGTCGCCCTCGGAGACCGTCTCCGGACGGTACTCAGCGCCCGGCCCACGGAGCGCTTCCTCCCAAGGCATCTCACCGGTACAGCCGGTGACCCCGACGAACGAACCCCCGAGTGCTGCGAGCACTGCCCGTCTAGGGACTCTCGTGTTCATCCTCACAGCCGGGTTCGCTCCGAGCGACGCTCCGGGTTTCGTCTCCCCGTTCGCAGGCGTTCGAGTGCGATTCGACCGGCCCAGACGAGGAGGACCGACAGGAGGTAAAAGTAGAGGAGCAACAGCACCGTCGCGACGCTCTGACCGCCACCCACCCACGAGTAGACGGTCCACCACGGGATCCCGAGGTTCAACACCGGCGCGGTGAACGCGACGATCAGCGCGTTCCGACCGAGGTTCAGGACGACGAGGTTGCTGAGGACGAACCAGCAGAGCAGAAAGAGCGTCGTCTTGAGGGCCGTCCCACTCGAAAGGAGCCTCCACCAGGGCTGGGGCTCCGAATCTCGCGCCGAGAGTGACGGTCGTTCGGTCATCGGTTCTCTCGGTCAATACAGGTCCCCGAAACGTGAATCTACGGAACGCACTGGCGTGGTCTTACAGAGATCTCTGAGACCGATCACCGTCGCCAGCCGGAGCTCCCGATGGTCGATACACCGGTCCCGTCTCCCGATCCAGGTTTGGGAGATCTATGAACTCCGACGGCGATCCCTGTGAGATCTCGGTTTCGAGGGGTCCGCTTCACTCTAACTCACGCAGAAACGCCGAGAGGACCTCGTTCACCGCGGCGGGGTTGTCGTGGTTCGCGAGATGGCCCGCGTCGGCTATCGTCGCACGGTCACACTCTGCGAGGTCTCTGCACCACTCGCCTGCTTTCTTCCGAAGGAGGGCGTTCTCCCGGTCGCCGACGACGATCAACTGCGGGCGATCGATCGGGTCGGAGATACCCGCAGCGAGGTCACGGATCAGTCCCTCCTCGAGATACAGCATGTTCTCCTTCCCGGTGGTCGAACTCGCTCGCTCGGCGTACGCCCGTGCGGGAGGGCTGTGAGCGACGATCCGTCCGAACAGCGGGGGGATCGATCGAGCGGGCAGCCGTTTCAGGACAGCCTGGTGGGCCTCGTAGAGCGCGATCCAGCGGTTCGAAAAGCCGTCGTGAAGCGGGTATCCGCCGACGTGAACGAGGCCACGTACGCGATCGGGATGGGAGTCGGCGAACTGCTGATGCACCAGACTTCCCATCGACTGGCCGACCAGCACCGCACGCTCGATACCCTCCTCCTCCAGGATACCCAGGAGACAGTCGGCGGCGTCCCCGAGTCGAAGCGGTTCGTTCAACCCGTCCGACTCGCCACAGCCGGGCAGGTCCCACGTGAGCAGCCTGTACGGCCCGGCTAGCTCATCGACCTGTCCTCGCCAGGTCCCGTGGTCGAGGGCGAACCCGTGCGTGAAGACGACCGTTGTAGCGTCCTCGGGTCCCGTCAGTTCGTAGAACACGCCTCCGAGGTCGCTTTCGTATCGTCGCGTGGAACTCTCGGACGGTGAGCCGCGGCGGCGATTCGAGGGGTCGGAATCGAGGCGTGTCGAATCCCCGTCACGCGATCGTTTCCGGGCGGACGCGGCGAGCGCGAACGCGAGTGCACCGAGAGCGAGTGCCGGAACGGCGATACCGGCCCAGTTCACGCGGAGCTCTCGTCTCCCCTCGGGATACGGCGGGGTTTCGGGGTCGAAGTACGGTGCCAGTCGGTCGATGGCGTCGGTTTCGCCGCCTGCGTCGTCGAGGATCGACCGCAGCTCCCCGTATAGGTACTGCATCTCGCCGCGACCCTGGCGGCTGTGGCCCTCGATCGAGACCTTCGCGTACTCCCGTCGCATGAGCCACCCGATCGTGTACACCCAGATCGGTTCCGGAACGTACTCGAACAGCCTGACGACCGGCGGACTCGGCGCGTAGCCGGCGGCACGGAGTCCCCGGAGTGCTTCTTTGGTCGCGCGGACCGAGAGCACGAGCAGGTCTCTGGTCTCGCCAAGGCGTTTCATCTCCGTATCCGCGGCGTACAGCGCGGGTACGAGCCCGGGGATCAGCAACGCGACGTGATACCTCAGCCACCGCTCCATGTCCGTTCGGATCTCGACGTCGTACCCTCGCATGCTCCGCAGGACGTCCGCTACCCGTCGGGTTCGCGGCCTGATCGACCCGTCGACCTCACCGATCGGAATGGTGTAGCTCCTCTCCTCGTCGATCCGAAGGACCCGCATGACGTGTCCGTCCCGGTTCCCGCCCGGATACGGAAAGCCCAGCATGACACGCTCCTCGCCGAGTGCCGCCACCAGTTCGTCGGCTCCGGCGGCGTTGTTGCCCATGAACAGGAACGTCGGGACGGACCGGTTTTCCGCCAGCGTCTCCAGTATCCGGACCACGTGGTCTTTCCGCATGACGACCAGCACGAGGTCGTACTGATCGTCCGGCTCGAAGGACTCGACTACGTCGACGTGAGTGACCTCCTCCTCGTCAGACCCCTCCTCACTGATGACGATCCCGTGCTCTCTCAGGTCGTCCAGCCGCTGGCCCCTCGCGAGTACGGAGACGTCGTGTCCGGCCTCGTGAAGTCGGGCTGCTTTCAGACTGCCCAGCGGACCCGCACCGTACACCAGTATCTTCACGAGCAGCCCTCCCTCGGTGGGGACCGACCGAGATACCGATGTGGACGTCCGCCGCGTCGTGCGGACGAGAGGACAGACTGTGTGGATCTCCCGCTTCCCAAGTCCATAGTATCACCAGGGGAACCAGACCGATATAGTGAGCAGGTGGTTCCCGAGGTTCGAGAACGGATCGGATCGATCCCCGAACCTCCAAGCCGTCCGATCGATCGCGACCGTATCAGTCTGCTACCCGTCTGGCGTGGAGGTCCGTTCCGACGAGACCGATCACCACGAGAGCGAGTATCCACATGAGCAGCGCGTGAGAGACGTTGAGCGAGACGAGCATCCCCCAATCGGGAACGCCGTCGACGATCACCAGGTCGACATCGAGGGGGACGAGCGCTCCGAGGGCGTTTTCGCTCCCGTGCATCACCATCACGAGCAGGATGCTCCCACCGGAGCCGTTGTAGACCCAGGCGAGCAGCACAGAGAACCCGGTTATCCCGACGAAGTACACCGCCTGTGACGCGAGCGGCCACTGCGAGTGAGGCGCGGTCGGATCGATGAACAGCGGCAGGTGCCAGAGACCCCAGAGGATTCCGATCACGATCGCCGCCAGCAGTCCTCCGTATCGCTGCTGTAGCTCGGGCTGTGCGAACCCTCGCCACCCGATCTCCTCCTGGCCGCCTCCGATGAACGTCCCCAGCACGATGCCGAACGCGAGCGTCAGCAGGTGGGGTGAGAACGTCCCGAAGTCGACCGGTCCTCCGAGGAGGTCGACGACGGCCGCGGACGCGAGTGCAACGGCTGCCGGGATTCCGATCGCCGCCACGTACCACTTCGGGTGGACGCGCCAGTCGACGATGCCGCTGGCCCACTCTCGCAGGTCGTCCTCGCTCACGTAGACGACGACGACCGCCGCGATCGCGGGTCCGGATGCGGTCAAGAACCCGCTCAGGATCCATCGCGTCCACGAAGGCTCCATACCGACCAGGATCACGAACCCGTTGAGGCTCCAGGAGATGGCGTACGTCAGAACGAAGAACGCCACGAGACGGTGAGCGCGGATCCAGGTCGAGAGCATGCGGCTGTGTACCAAGGGGTCAGGATCGTACTAGTCCTTTCCGGTTCGATCGGGAGAAAACGGCAGAACAGGTCCTGAGAGGGGAGAAATCCGCTACCTGAAGGTGACAGTCTGTGACCGTCGGTCTCGGTGGGAGGAAGCTAGAACGAATCGGATTCGCGGTTCCGTACTCGTGGGCCTACTCCTCTCGCGGGATCGCCTGTGCCTCGCCCGTTCCACGAGCGTCGGCGATCCCGACGTACTCCTCGCCGATCGAGAGCGCCTGGATCGCACCGATGTCGCTCGGCTCGTCGTCCGTCTCGTAGCCGAGTTCGTCGAGTCCCCGCCGTGAGTCCTCCGGGAGAGTCGACTCCCAGCGCACGCTCGTCGATGCACCACTGAACACACGCGGTTCCGCTATGGCGGTCGCGGGGTCGACGCCGTGGGCGAGGACCCCTTGGAGGATCTGGGTGACGACGCTCGGGATCGTCGCGCCGCCGGAGCCACCGAGTGCCAGGATCGGCTCGCCGTCGTCGAGGACGATCATCGGGCTCAAGGTGCTCACTGGGCGCTTGTTCGCCGCGACGGAGTTCGGCCCGTCAGAGCTGAAATCGAAGTTCGTCAGCGAGTTCGAGAGGACGATCCCACGACCGGGAACGACGATCCCGCTCCCGAACGGCATCGAGAGCGTGCTCGAACACGAGACGACGTTCCCCTCGCTATCGGCGACCGAGAAGTGTGTCGTTCCCCCCTCGCGTGGCAGGCGGTCGCGCTCTCGTGACGGGTCGCCACTGCCGTCCTGGAACGTCCAGGGGTCGCCCGCTTCGACGGCCCGGTTCGCGACATCGGACTCGATCCCGTCTGCCCGCCGCGAGAGGTACAGCTCGTCGAGCAGCCCCTCGGTTGGGACGTCGACGACCGACGCGTCCCCGAGGTGAGCCCAGTTGTCCGCATACGCGAGGCGGGTCGCCTCGAGGAGTGCGTGATACCGATCCGTCGAGTGACGGTCGAGTTCCCCCGCACCGAGCGTTTCGAGCAGTTTCAGGGCCTGGATCACGGTGATCCCGCTCGAGGGTGGCTGGGCTGTGATACACGGACAGTCGTTCACTCGGCCGACGACCGGGTCGTCG
>SKWB01000110.1 GCA_007129135.1 Halococcaceae archaeon
CGGACGTCGCCGCGGAGATCCGGACCGGCGAGGTCTCGTTTCACGCCTCGGAGTTCGAGACGAGCATCATGCTCGCGCTCCGGCCCGACCTCGTTCGAATGGAGCGAGCAGTGCGCGTCGATCCGCCCGAGGAGTCGCTCCCGCTCACCGACTACGACGCGCTCGGGGAGAACCGGGTCGGCTGGGCACTCACCGCCGAGGAGATGGACGAGCTGACGCCGACCGGGAACCTGGGCGATCCCACCGTGGCGACCGTCGAGACGGGCGAACGACTGGTCGATGTCGCGGTCTCGAGGGTCGTGTCGCTGGTGGAAGCCCTCGAGACGAGGGAGTGAGCAGAGGTAATGGGGCCGTCGACGACGAGCTCGATACTCCGGTCGTTTCGGACGCTGCCGCGTAAAAAGAGCGTTCGGATCGACGGAATTATTTATGATGAATGATGATGATGTATCCCTCGAGAGCCAATGTCAGTCGGGCAAGAGCTGTTGGACGTGCCGTTCCCGGAGATGGTAGCGAGCATGGGACAGGGTATCGCGGACGCACAGAACCAGCTCGACATGAACTCGGTCGAGGTGGCGAAGGTGCTGGCCGAGACGGAGATCGAGGTGGTGCCGGCGATCACGCGAACGATCGACAACGACGGCGTTTCCTACAGCCAGGCGGACCCGATCCAGGTCTCGCTAATACAGGCGGGGATGTTCCCGACGTTCTACCAGTTCAGCGAGGCGACGATCGAGGTGGAGATGGACATCAAGACGACGACCGAACGGGAGACGAGCATCGACGTCAGCGCCGGGGGAAAGTTCGGCTACGGACTCTGGAGCGCCCGCGTCGACGTCGACGTCAGCCACAACCGCAAGTTCGGCAAGGAGGTTCACGGGACGAGCAAACTGAAGACGACGATGGTGCCGGTTCCGGAGCCACCGTACCTCTTCCCGGAGGTCCTGACGGTGGACAACCGCCCGGGTTCCGATGAGTGATCGAACCCCCTCTCCGTGAGCCATGCCGATCAGAGTCACCGATCTACAACGGCGCGCGCTCGCCCTCGAGGGGCGGTCGGTCCGGGAGAGGGAGATCTCGTTCGCGGACCTGCTGTATCTCACCGCCGAGGGGATCGCGGAGGCACAGACGAAACTCGACCTCTCGACGGCGGAGGTGCTACGGGTGCTCGCCGAGCAGCGAGTCGACGTCGTCCCGCAGGTCACCCGAACGCTCGACGAGGACGGACGTGTGCGAACCGAGGCGGCGGAGCCGGAGAGCCGCTCGCTGCTCGAACTCGGCTTTACCCCCACTCGCTATCAGTTCGAGGAGGCGACGATCGAACTCGACTTCGACGTACGGGTGACCGAATCCGTGGAGTCGACGCGCGAGGCAGAGGGCCGCGAACTCCTGCTCCGCGCGGAGACGTACGAGGTCTCGGAGCACCGGAAGTTCGCCCGCGAGATGAGCCAGAACGCCTCGCTCAGCGCTCGGCTGGTCTCGGTCCCGCTCCCCGTCGACCTCCTGCCGATCGAGGATCGTGTGGCGGAAGGGGAAGCCGACGTGGACGTACCGGAGGAGCCGGACGAATGAGGTGGCTGGTAGCGGACGGGGGTCCGTAACCGTGTCCGACCGGACGGTCGATCGGTGGGTCTCGCGGCCGATGAAGGAGGTGATCCGTGAGGTCGCCCGCTCGGTCGCGGAGAGCCAGGAGGACCTCGACAGGCGATCGATGGCCGTCCAGCACGAGATCGAACGGGCGGTCGAGCGCGGTGAGCTACCGTACGAGGCGAACGCGACCTGGCTCCAGTTCTCCGAAGTCGACATCGACCTGCAGGTCGCGGTCTCACTGGAGGGAAGAGAGGAGACTCGTGACGGCGAGCTTCGGGCGATCCGACCGGGTGTGACGGTCGCACCGATCGGTCCACGGTACGCCGCCGCTCACGACGTGAATGCCGAGGTGACGAGCGACGTCCGGCTGAAGATCGTCCCGGTACCGCCCGAACGTCGACGGTCATGAGCCCTCGCGAGTCCGAACGGGAGCCCGGTAGGTTCGTGCTCGAGGAGCTCCCCCGGGTCGACGTCTCGAAACTCGAGCCGGTTGAGCGCGCGGCGATCGAGCGGGTGGTCCACGACCGCGAGGAGCTGCTGGTCGACCTCCAGACGCGACTGATCGGGCTCGGGAGCGAACGCGACGCCCTCGAGCGACGGATCGAAGCCCTCGAGGGAGAGCGAACGAAGCTCAGAGAGCGCCTCGAGGTGGTCGAAGAGAGGCGGCCGAGTCTCCTGCCGACGGAGCTGTTCTCCGAGTTCACGACCGCCCTCGGTGGCGTCCGCGAGGAGCTAGAGGGGGCGAGCACCCAGTACACTGTCGCCGACGTCGAGTTCGGCCTGAAAGCGAACGTCGTCGCCACCGACGAGGGAATCCGCTTCCAGCTCCCCTCGCTCGGGGAGACGGTGTCTGCAAGGACGCTCAGCGACGTCAGGTTCACCGTGCATCGACGTAGCTCGACGGAAACCACGGAACTCAGCGAGGTGCCCGAGGTCCGATACCTCTCACGAGAGGCTGCGATCGACCGTCTAGAGGGTGCCGGGTTCACCGTCGGAGCCGTCGAGACGGAGACGACGGACGACGAAACCCCCGACACCGTCGTCGCGCAGTTCCCCACGCCGTACTCGGTGGTGCCTCCGGAGGTGGAGCCGATCGTCGATCTCGTCGTCTCCGAGCGGTCAGCGGAAAGCGAGGAGGACCGGGTGATCGAGGAGACCGAACCCGACGCTCCGGAGCATATCGACGTCAGGGAGGTTCCCGGTATCGGACGGGTCCGCGCTGGACACCTCGAGGAGGCGGGGATCACCAGGCTCGATCAGTTCGCTGCGGGCGATCCGGAGGAGATGGCGGACGTCCTCGAGGTCACACCCCATCGTGCCGAGCGGTGGATCGAGTACGCCCGCACGCTCCTCTCGAGGGGGTGACCGGACGTGGATATGGCGAGACGGTTCGGGGCTCGTGTCGACGTGAAACGGCCGGATCCGGCGGCCGAGAGTGCGTTCCTCGTCCGGAGTCGAGGGTCCGTCGACCACGACGAGTTCATGGGGGCGATACTGACGTTTCTCGGGACGCCCGATCGACTCGTCGTTCACCACCGCTCGGGAATCGCGGTGGTGAGGCTCAGCTACGGCCAGGCACGCCGGCTCCGTGGACACCCGATGGTAGCGCTCGTCGGAAGCGTCGGGTTCGATCCCGACCGGTTCGCCGCAGTGACCGGGATCGGCGTCGACGAGTGAGATCAACCATACCGCTATGTCCCTGCCGGGAGCGGGTGCTCACATGAGCATGGAACGCGTCTTCCTCGCGGAGTTCTCCCACGAGACGAACACGTTCGCGGCGACGCCGACCGAACGCGACGACTTCCGGAACCGGGGCGAGTTCTCCGGGAGGGAGGTGCTCTCCGAGTTCGAGGAGACGAACTCGACGATCGGTGGGGCCTGCGAGGTGGCCGAGGCGGAGGGCGTCGACCTGCTCCCCTCGGTGAGCGCAGAGGCGACGCCCGGAGGGGTCGTCTCGAAGGAGGCGTACGAGTTCTACACGGACCGAATCCTGGAGGACCTCCGGTCGGCGAGCGACGCAGACGGCGTCCTCCTCTCGCTGCACGGTGCGATGGTCCAGGAGGGCGGCGTCGACGGCGAGGGGCCGCTCGTCTCCGCGGTACGGGAGGTCGTCGGCGGGTCGGTCCCGGTCGTCGTCACGCTCGACCTCCACGGGAACCTCACCGACGAGCTAGTCGAGAGCGCCGACGCGCTCGTCGCCTACGAGACCTATCCCCACACCGACATGGGGGAGACCGGCCGTCGCGCGATGGAGCTACTGGTCGCCGCGATGCGCGGCGAGATCGATCCCGTCACCCGGATCGAACGTCCGCCGCTGCTTCCGTTCGTCCCGAAAGAGAACACCCGCGAGGGGCCGATGGCCGAGCTGATGGCCGAGGCGAGGAGGCTCGAGGCGAACGAGGGGGTCCTCGAGACGAACGTCCTCCCGGGGTTCCACCAGGCGGACGTGCCATGGATCGGGTTCTCGACCCCCGTCGTCACCGACGGCGATCCGGCGCTCGCACGCGAGACGGCGCGCTCGCTCGCCGAGACCGCCTGGTCGATGCGCGAGTCGTTCGTCGGGGAGTACCCGACGCCGGAGGAGGCGGTGCGGGAGGCGAGGCGTCTGCAGCGCGACGGCGTGAGCGAGTCGGGCCCGGTCGTGCTAGCCGACGTCGGCGACAACCCAGGTGCCGGAGGGGCGGCCGACGGCACCGTTCTCCTCCGGGAACTGCTCGAACAGGGCGTCGAGAACGCGGGACTCGCGCTCGTCACGGACCCGGGGGCGGTCGAGCGAGCGATCGAGGCGGGCGTCGGATCGCGGCCCAGCGGTACCCTCGGCGGGAAGACCGACGACCGTCACGGCGATCCGATCGAGATCGAGGGGTACGTCGCGGCGATCACCGACGGCGAGTTTCGGAACACCGGTCCGATGGCGACGGGAGTTCGGACGAACCTCGGACGGACGGTCAGGCTCCGGATCCGCGACGGTAGAGAGGGCACGGTCGAGGTGATCGTCACGGAGAATCGGGTTCAGCCGTACGACGCGGAGATCTGGCGACACGTCGGCGTCCAGCCCGAGCGCCTCGACGTTCTCGTCGTGAAGAGCACGAACCACTACCGCGCCTCGTACGAGCCGCTCGCGAGCGAGGTGATCACGGTGAACAGCCCCGGCCTCGGGGCGATGGACGCCCGCCTGTTCGAGTACGAGAGCCTCGACCGCGAGCTCTACCCGATCGACGACATTCCCGTCGAGGTGTATCCCGACTGGGAGCGGTAGGAACCGACCGTTCCGGAACCCGAACCTACAGATCCCGGCGTCCGTACCGAGGTTCATGGACGGTTCGACCGACGACGACGCGACGAAGGGACGACCCCGGGTCGACGAGGAGGAGCTCTACCACCGACTGAACGAGGTAGAGAGGGCCGTCGACGACCTCCGGTGGTACCACGAACTGGGCGATGCCGGGAGCGTAAGGCGGGTCCGGTTCGTCGGACCACCACCGGCGAACACGACCGCCCAGACCGATCAGGAGAAGGGAAACCGGGTCGTGGTCCCGGCATACGTCTTCGACCCGAAACGGACCGACGGGACGACCGAGCCCGCACCAGGGGTCGTCCTCCCGCACGGCGGCGTCCACTCGAACCTCTCGACGCGGTACGTCGGGGTGGTCCGTGAACTCCTCTCGCGGGGCTACTACGTGATCGCTCCGGAGTACCGGGGCTCGACGGGCTACGGCCGGAAACACCACGACCTGATCGACTACGGCGGTCTCGAGGTAGAGGACACGTTCGCGGCGCGCGAGTGGCTCGTCGAACACCGACCGGTCGACCCCGAGAGGGTAGGGGTCGTGGGCTGGAGCCACGGCGGGTTGCACGCGCTGTTGAACGTCTTCGAGCATCCGGACGCGTATGCGGTCGCCTACGCGGGCGTGCCGGTGAGCGACCTCGTCGCCCGGATGGGGTACAAGGACCAGGCCTACCGGGACCTCTACGAGGCCGAGTACCACCTCGACGAGGCGGCCCACGAGAACCCCGAGGCGTACAGGGAGCGCTCGCCGGTCTGGCACGTCGAGAAGCTCGAGACGCCGCTCCGGGTCCACACGACGCGCAACGACGAGGACGTGAACGTGTTGGAGGTCGAGGCGTTGATCCGGGCGTTCGAAGCCGAGGGGAAGGAGTTCGAGTACGAGATCTACGACGACGCACCGGGTGCACACGGGTTCGAACTGCTCGACACGGCGTTCGCGCGAGCCTCCCGCGAACGGATCTACGAGTTCCTCGCGACCTACCTCGACCCGCCCGGTCGCTGAACGAGGGGGAGGCCGATCACCGGTCCCCCCGTTCCCAGTCGTCGAGAGCCGGTCCGTCCCCCGGATCGACGACGGTGAAGACGGCGACTCCGACGACGACGGCGAGGAGCCCGAAGACGACCGGAATCGGGCTGTAGCCGACCCACCAGCCGAGCGCGGTGACGAGCGCCCAGAGCAGGCCTGAGAGCACCACCCCGACGGCTGTCGACCCCGTTCTGGAGGTCCGTTCGGAGGGCCTCGTCGCGGAGACGAGCACCGTCGCGAGCGCGAGCCACGCGCCGGTCCCGTAGAGGGCGACCCAGAGCGGGACGAGCGAGATCGCCCATCCGAGGCCCGTCACGACCGGCCAGAGGAGTCCGACGAGCAAGCAGACCGTGCCGAGCGCCGCGACGGGGGCCGTGGAGTCGGTCACGCCCGTCGCTCCACGTCGAAAGGAAGCGGGCGACTGGACGGACACGGCACGATCATCGGTCAGTCGCCGGCCGCCTCGATCGCCCCACAGAGGTCGCGTATCCCGTCCTCGAGCGGGACGCTCGCCTCGAACCCGAGGCGCTCGCGTGCCCTCGTCGTGTCCGCACGGCTGTGGACGATGTCGCCCTGCCGCGCCTCCGTGTGTGTGATCTCGGCTCCCGATCCCGTCGCGTCGCGTACCAGTTCCGCGAGGTCACGTATCGACGTCGCCTCGCCCGTCCCGACGTTGAACGCCTCGCCGACGTGCTCGGTCTCCGCGGCCAGCAGGTTCGCCCGGACGACGTCGGAGACGTGGACGAAATCGCGCGTCTGCTCGCCGTCGCCGTGGACGGCGATCGGGCCGCCCGATCGTGCCTGCTCCAGGAAGGCCGAGATGACGGCGCTGTACTCGCTGTCGCCCTGTCGCGGGCCGTAGGCGTTGAAGTACCGCAGGACGACCGTCTCGACGCCGTAGAGGTCGTGGTAGAGGGAGGCGTACCGGTCGAGCGCGAGTTTGTCGAGGCCGTAGGGCGAGGTCGGCTTCGTGGGGTGGTCCTCCGTGATCGGCAGCTCCTCGGGTTCGCCGTAGATCGCCGGGCTGGAGGCGAGGACGACCCGACAGCCCTCCTCCCTCGCGAGTTCGAGCAGCGAGAGCGTCGCCGTGGCGTTCACCGAGTGGCTCCGTTCCGGATCCTCGACCGAGAGCGGGACGCTCGCGAGCGCCGCCTGGTGGAAGACGAGGTCGACGCCTTCGATCGCCTCCTGGAGGACCTCCAGATCCCGGATGTCGCCCTCGACGAGCGTCACCCCCTCCACGAGGTTCGACTCCTGGCCGCTCGAGAGGTCGTCCACGACGCGGACGTCGTTCTCGGTACGGAGCGCCTCGACGAGGTGGCTGCCGATGAACCCCGCCCCGCCGGTGACGAGCACCGATCTGCCGCGGGGACCGTGATCGACCATGCATCTCGGTGTTCGCCCTGACAAGTATAGGTGTCGCTTCGATCGGTGGCTGCGGGGCGAACGTGGCCGATTCCCGGGGTCTATGTGGCCCATAATAATACACGCAGAACGGGTCGAGTCGGGCAATGGCCTCCGGCTGGCAGTACCGCGTCGGGAGCGTCGCCGGAGTCGCGCTCATCGCCGCCGGAGCCCTGCTCGTCGCGAACCTCCCGGTCGTCCAGCGGGCGTTCGTCGCGGCGATGCCCTTCTTTCACGACCGCCACGTCTGGTCGCTCGGCGGTAGCCGACTGCTCGTCGCGCTCCTCATCACCGTCGGTGTCGTCGTCGCCTCGCTGTTGCCGCTCTACAAGCCACAGCCGCGCCGGAAGCTCGATACGATCGCGCTGAGCCAGAAACGCGTCCTGACGGCGGTGTTCGCGCTCGCGACGATCGGCTACTTCAAGTGGTCGATCCGGCTGCCCCGGGCGATGCTGGCGATGATCACGATGGCGCTGCTGATCCTGATACCCGCCTGGTTCCTCCTGATCAGGACCGGGCCCGACCGGAACACGAGGGCGGTCGTCGTCGGCACCGACCCGGCCGAGATCCGGTACGTCCTCGCGACGGCACCGGTGACGGTTCTCGGATACCTCTCCCCGCCGTTCGAGAGGGGGGCCGGAGGGGAGGAGACCGTCACCGACGGCGGCGATACCACGCCGGACGGCGGAGAGCCCGCGCTCACCCGCTCGCGGGCCGAGTACGGCGGGGTCGGTCCCCCGCTCGACCGGGTGAGACATTTCGGCGGGCTCTCCCGGCTCGAGGACGTCCTCGTCGAACACGACATCGACACGGTCGTTCTCGCGTTCTCGGACACCGATCGGGGGGAGTTCTTCGGCACGCTCGACGTCTGTTACGACCACGGCGTCAGCGTCCTCGTCCACAGAGATCACACCGGCGGGGTGCTGATCGCGGAGGGACGGGAGGGCCTCGACGAGTACGTCGAGGTCGCACTCGAGCCCTGGGACTGGCAGGACTACCTGCTCAAACGGCTGTTCGACGTCGCGTTCGCGGGGACCGCCCTCGCGGTGCTCGCGCCGGTCATCGCCGTCATCACCGCGGCGGTCAAACTCGACTCGAAGGGGCCGGTGCTCTACGCACAGGACCGCACCGCGGGCTTCGGCGGCACGTTCAGGGTGTACAAGTTCCGAAGCATGGTCACCGACGCCGAGGCCGAGACCGGTGCCACCGTCTCAGCCGAGGACTCGGGCGGGGTCGACCCTCGGGTGACGAACGTCGGCTACGTCCTCAGACGGACGCACCTCGACGAGATCCCCCAGCTCTGGTCGATCCTCGCCGGCGACATGAGCGTCGTGGGCCCCCGTCCGGAGCGGCCCGAACTCGACGACGACATGCAGCGCGAGGCCTACGACTGGCGCAAACGCTGGTTCGTCAAGCCCGGCCTCACCGGTCTGGCCCAGATCAACGACGCCACCGGCCACCGGCCCGAAGAGAAGCTGAACTGGGACGTCGAGTACATCAGAAATCAGTCGCTCGCCTTCGACCTCGAGATCGTGCTCAGACAGCTCTGGATCGTCGCGGGCGACGTCTTCGACCTCGCGAGCGGACGGTAGGCCCGACCGTCGTCCCGATCGGTTTAGCAGTGACATAACGATGGGACGAGCGGGCTTTCTCGCACCAACCCGATGTGTGCAGCGGATCTCTCGCGCCGTGAAAAAGTCCGCGGCCTCTACCGCGTCGCGAGGTTCAGACCGGCGCTGACCGCGTTCATCGTCCTCTTCAGCGCCTTCGCCGCCGTCCTCGAGGGGTTCGGCCTCACGTTCATCATCCCGATCATCGAGGCGGCGCAGGCCGACCCCTCCGCGGCGGACGACACCTTCGTCCAGTACTTCCTCCAGGCCTACGAGTTCGTCGGGATCCCGTTCACGCTGGGCTACCTCATCGCGGGCGTCGCCGTCGTGATGGTGACCCGCTACACCTCGACGTTCGTCGTCGCCTGGCTCCGGGTCGCCCTCGAGACCTACTACGTCCGTGACCTCCAGCGACGGGCGTTCGACCGCGCGCTCGACGCCGACGTCGCCTACTTCGACGCCGAGGGCTCGGACGACATCCTGAACGCGATCGTCACCCAGGCGGCCCAGGCGGGGAAGGTGATCCAGTACTTCGTGAAGTTCTTCCAGCAGCTCCTGCTCTGTCTGATGTATCTCGGCATCGCGTTCGTCCTCAGCCCGTCGCTCACCCTGTTCACCGTCGTGATGCTCGGTGGGCTCACGGTGCTCATCAGGTTCGTCCTCGAACCCGGCTACACCGTCGGCGATCGGGTCGCAGAGGCGAACGAACGCATCCAGGAGAACGTCCAGGCGGGCACGCAGGGCATCCGCGACGTGAAGCTGTTCACGATGACCGACGAGCTCTACTCGCGTTTCTCGACACAGATCGACCGCTACACCGAGGCGACGGTCACCCTAGGACGGAACGAGGCGGCGATCGACAACTTCTACAACCTCTCGGCTGCGGTGCTCGTCTTCGTGCTCATCTACGTCGCCGTCGTCTTCACCGGGCTGGAGTTCGGCGCGCTCGCGGTCTTCCTCTTCGCGATGTACCAGCTCGGCCCGCGGGTGAGCATGCTCAACAACTACTTCTACCTCTTCGAGGGGAACCTCGCGCACCTGATCCGCACTCAGGATTTCCTCGACCAGCTAGAGCGCCACGAGGAGCCGGAGGGGGGCCGGCCGGTCCCGAACGATCCGATGCCGATCCGCTTCGAGGAGGTCTCGTTCGCCTACGAACCCGGAGACCCCGTCCTCTCGGAGCTCTCGTTCGAGGTGCGGGAGAACGAGTTCGCTGCGTTCGTCGGCCAGTCGGGGGCCGGGAAGTCGACGGTCGCCTCGCTGCTCGCGCGGATGTACGAGCCGACGGCCGGACGGATCACCGCGGACGGGGTCGACATCGCGGAGTTCGACGTCGATGCGTGGCGGTCACGGGTGGCGGTCGTCCGTCAGGACCCCTTCGTCTTCAACGACACGATCAGATACAACGTGACGATCGGGAACCGCGAGGCGACCCAGGGAGAGATCGAACACGCCTGCGAGATCGCCCACGTCACGGAGTTCCTGGACGACCTCCCGAACGGCTACGAGACCGAACTCGGCGACGACGGCGTTCGGCTTTCGGGGGGCCAGCGCCAGCGGATCGCCCTCGCTCGCGCGCTGTTGAAGGAGGCCGATCTGCTGGTCCTCGACGAGGCGACGAGCGCCCTCGACAGCGACATCGAACGGCGCGTCCACCGGTCGATGGAGGGGATGGACCGCGACTACGCGATCGTCGCGATCGCTCACCGACTCTCGACGGTGCGCAACGCCGATCGGATCTACACGCTCGCGGACGGTCGGATCGTCGAGAGCGGCCGGCACGAGGAGCTGCTCGCCTCCGGCGGGACCTACGCCGACCTCTACTCGACGCAGTGAGGGGTACCCTCGGTCCTCGCCCGTCAGCCGTCGTCGCCGTCGTCGCTGTCGTCGCTGTCGTCGTCCCCGGGACGGTAGTCCGGGTCGTCGCTTTCGTTACCCGGGTGGTCCGAATCGGGGTCGTCGAGTTCGTAGAAGTCGTCGTCCGCGTCGTCGCCCTCGCCGCCCTCGTAAGTCTCGTCCCCGTAGAGGACCGCCGTTCCGGTCGCGACGGGCCGGATCAGGTAGCGGTTCTCCCGGCCGCGACGGACCGGGGTGAAGTCGGCGACGAACGTCGTCAGTTCGTCCTCTCGGACCTCGAACGCGTCGGGGAACTTCAGACCCGCGTTGCCGGGTGTATCGACCTCGGCCTCGCCGCCGTCGGCGAGCGTCCCCTCTACGTCCTCGACGACGAGGTGCAGGCCACCGTAGGAACCGACCTCGAACTCGCGCTCGTCCACGAGCTGGGTGTTCGTCCCCTGGAGATCGACGAGGTCCGCCTTCTGAGGCTCCTCGAACTCGACGTAGAGCCGCCCCGTCTCCCGTTCGTCGTCCGATCCTGCATCGTCCCCCGACGCTCCCTCTTCTTCCGACTCGTCGTCGGAGCCCCCCTCTTCGTCCCCTCCTTCGTCGGTACCCCCATCGTCCTCCTCTCCATCGTCCGCCGTCCCGTCGTCGGCCGTCTCCACGTCGCTCCCACCCTCCTCGTCGGAGTCGGACCCGGTGTCGTCACCGCCGCCGCCCGCCCGGCCGGGGAGCACGTACGCCCCGGTGACGGTGACTACACAGGACTCGAAGTCGCCGATATCTCCGGGCTGATCCGTGATGGCGGTCGCGAACGTCCCGGTGAGGGAGTCGGCGTCGTCCGAGTCGCCTCCCGCGTCGCGTTCCTCGTCGTCGTCCGGCTCGTCCGTTCCGCCGTCGCTTCCCGCGTCGTCTCCCTCGGCTGCGCCACGATCGTCACTCCCGAGACAGCCCGCCAGCAGTCCGCCGAGACCGACGCTCGCGAGTCCGGTCCGTTCGATGTAGGTCCTCCGTCTCATATGAGTCCCATCGCCGCAGAAGAATATAAAACCCGATGTTTTTAATATAAGAACTAACATATTTCCGGCCACCGGAACCGGTCCGTTGGGCTCCCACCCCCCGCAGGTCCCACCCGGTTCGAACCGACTGTCACTCGAGCGTCGAGGCGTCCCACCGCAACGGAACCACACCGTAGGCTCTCCCTGTGTCGGGGTTAGGTCGTGGATAACAAGGCGTGGGTAGCGTTTCTCTCCGATATGGCCGCCCTCCGTGAGTGCGACCACGGGTGCCGTCCGAGCACCGCCTGTGCCGCGCTCGCGCTCGTCCTCTCGCTCTTCGCGCTCTGTCAGACCTACCTCCTCTACCCGATCACGCTCCTCCTCTCCCGACGGGAGGAGCCGTCGACGTCGACCGTAGAGGACGGCGACCCGAGCGTCGCGCTCGTGATCGCCGCCTACAACGAGGAGGCGGTTATCGCGGGCAAGATCGAGAATAGCCTCGCGCTCGAGTACCCCGACCTCGAGATCGTCGTCTTCTCCGACGGCTCCTCGGATCGGACCGACGAGATCGTGCGGTCGTACGCGGACGAGGGCGTTCGGCTCGAACGGATCGAGGGGCGGGTCGGGAAGACCGCCTGCCAGAACCGCGTCGTCGAGGGACTCGACTGCGATATCGTCGTCTTCTCCGACGCGAACGGGCAGTACGAACCCGACGCGATCGACGCGCTGGTCGAGGGGTTCGAACCGGGTGTCGGCTGCGTCGTCGGGGAGCTCCGCTACCGGAACGGGACCGGTGTCGAGGGCGAATCGATCTACTGGCGGTACGAACGCCTCGTCAAACGCCTCGAATCCCGGTTTCACTCGCTGATCGGGGCGAACGGATCGATCTACGCCGTCCGTCGCGAGTCGTACGTCCCGCTCCCGACGGGAGCGATCAGCGACTTCGCCGAACCGCTCGCGATCGCCTCCCGGGGCGAGCGCGCCGTCTACGCCCCCGGAGCGGTCGCCTGGGAGCACACCGCGGAGTCGGTCGACGAGGAACTCGACCGGCGGATCCGTATCATCACCCGATCCTGGCACACGGTCAGCTCGTTCTCGGAGCTCCTCGACCCACGCCGCTACCCACGCCTCTCGTACCAGCTGTTCTCGCACAAGCTCCTCCGGTGGCTCTCGCCCGTCTCGCTCGTCGTCGCGTTCGTCTCGAGTCTCGTCCTCGCGTCGCGTTCCGACACGCGACTCCCCCGGATCCTCCTCCTCGGTCAGGTCGGCTACTACGCGCTCGCTCTCTGTGGGTGGCTCGCCGACCGGTACGACGTCGCCGCACCGACGGTCGTCCACGTCCCGTACTACTTCGTCGTCGCGAACTACGGGATGCTCGTGGGGCTACGGAACTTCCTCGCCGACAGGCGAATCGTCGCCTGGGAGACCGCCGAACGGACCCCTCACGGCGAGGCGACGAGGGACTCGTAGAGCGTAAGCAGTCGCTCTCGCTCGCGTTCCCACGAGTAGGTCTCTCGGACCCGTTCGCGGCCGACTGCGCCCATCTCCGCCCTGCGCTCTTCGTCCGCGAGCAGCGCCCCGACTCGGTCGGCTGCGGTCTCCACCTCCCCTTCCGGGACGAAGATCCCGGTTTCGGCGTCGAGATACCGGATCACCGACTCGCCCCCGGTCGCCACGACCGGCAGGCCGCAGGCGAGGTACTCGAAGAGCTTGGTAGGGACGTTTCTCCGGGTTCGCTCCCGGTCGAGCAGCGCCAGTCCGCAGTCGGCGGCGGCGAGGTACGAGAACAGCTCTCCGTACGGCACGGTCCCGGTGAACGTGACCCGATCCGAGAGTCCACGGTCGGCGACCTCCGTTCGCGCATCGCGCTCGACTCCGGGGTTCTTGAACCCCCCGAGGGCCCAGAGTTCGGTCTCCGGGAGGTACGAGAGGAGGTCGAACATCCGGAAGAGCCCGCGCTCCGGGCTCAACTGGCCGACGTAGACGAGGACGTACCGATGGGTACGCTCGATCGGTGGCTCGCCGATCTCGACCGACGCCGTCGTCGGGAAGTTACGCACCGCGACCACGGGGTGATGTCCACGATCACGAAACTCGCGCGCGGTCGGTTCGTCGGCCGTGATCACCGCGTCGAGCCGACCGGCGAGCGCCGACTCGATCCGGGGGAACCCCCGGGCGAGCGGGATCCGGATCGGAAACGGGATCCACTCGCGGGTGTAGATCGCGTCGGGGTAGTACTCGTGAGCGTCGTAGATCACCGTCGCCTCCGTCTCGCGGGCGAGAGCCACCCCCACCGGAAGGAGTTCGGGGTCGTGGAGGTGATAGCACGACGTGTCGAGGTCGCGCGCGATCCGGTAGGCCTCGCGGAGGTTGCGCCACCGGTCGGTCCGGGAGCCACTCGACCCGAGCGATCGGATCCCGATCCCGTCTCGCACCTCACTCGTCTCCGCGTGGACGACGAACGTCACGTCGTACCCGGCGTCGGCCAGCGCGCGACACTGCTTGTGAAAGATCCGCTGATCGGAAGGTGGATGGACCGTCGAGAGCACACAGACCGCCGTCACGCTCTCACCCGGTAGAGCGCGGCCTTCACCCGGTTCTTCAGCCCGACGGCTCGCCGGTACGCTCCGGGTCCGAGGCGGGCACCGAGGAGGTAGTAGTAGTACCGCCAGGCCCACGGATCGGTCCGCACTGCGTCGGCGAACTCGCGGACCGCCTCCTCCATCGCCTCTCTTTCCGCGTGGAGCTGTCCCCGGAGGTAGTGGTGTTGTGCGCGACGGGCGTCGGTGATCTCGTCGCCGTACTCCTCGACGATGACCCGCTGGCCGGCGAGCTTTCGCTCGATATCCGTGCTGATCCGGTCGCCGTCGGTGTGGACGGTGACGAGGACCTCGGGGATACCGACGAGGTAGTGCTCTCTCGATACCCGGAGGAAGAACTCGTAGTCCTGCGAGGAAGCCAGATCCTCTCTGAGCGGGCCCACGCGGTCGAAGACCGTCGCCCGGAACGTCGTGCAGGAAAAGCCCCCGACGACGTTCGCTCGCCTCAGGTCCCCGTGGGCCACTCGCCCGTCGCGCGCCCGGATCAGGTCGTACGGTTTCCCGTCACGTACCTTCCGGTAGGAGGTGAACGCGCCGGCACAGTCGGAGGGTTCGCCGTGGAGCGCTCCCACCACGCGTTCGAGGTGGCTCTGGTGGTACTCGTCGTCGGAGTCGAGAAACGAGACGAGCTCCCCCGATGCGGCCTCGATCCCGCGGTTTCGCGCGGCGTTCGCGCCGCGGTTCTCCCCCGGCAGGTAGCGGACACGGCCGTCGTCGTAGCCCGCGACGATCCGCTCCGTCTCGTCGGTCGAGCCGTCGTCACAGACCAGCAGCTCGAGGTCGTCGTGGCTCTGGGCGAGCACGCTCTCGATCGTCCGCGGGAGGACGTCCGCTCGGTCGTAGGTCGGGACGACGACGCTCACCCTCATTGTCGGTTCACTCCTCTCAGCTACTACATTATACCCACACTATGTGTGACTGTCGGGTCCGAGAGCCCCGAAAACGAGCGTTCGTCGGCTCGAGCGACGTTGGGCTACCAACAGGGCTTTGACACAGGGTAACCAAGTCGCGTACCGACGAACCGGGACCGGCAGGCGACACAATGGACACGTACGTACACGCGGCGTTCGGCCTCCTCCTCGTCCTCCTCCTGAGCATGCAGCTCACCCCCGTCGCCCCGATCCACCTCGCGCTCTTGGGGATCTTCATCGGCTTTCTCGCGTTCAACCAGTACGACTACCGCGCGGGCGGACCGGACACCTCGATGTTCCTGCTCGTGCAGTTCGGCCTGACGCTGCTGGCCGCCTTCACGGTCACCTGGCAGGCGCTCGGCGCGTTCGAGAACAGCGTCTTCGCGCTCGTCTTGCTCTGGCTCTCCGTTCTCGCCTACCTGACCGCCCAGCACGACGCCCGCTCGTACGCCTCCACGGTCTTCCCGTACCTGCTCTGTTACGGGGTGGTCTTCGGGACCTTTCTCTACCACACGCTCGCCGTCGCCCCGGGCGGGGGCCTCGCCGTCTTCGCCGTCAGCGCCGGGATGCTCCTCGGGCTCAACCTCTTCGTCTTCCCGCGCTACGTCTCGGTGCGGCTCTTCCTCTGGACGCTCGCGATCTTCGGCGGCCTGCTCGCGCTGGTCGGCCTCCCCTCCGCGCTCGGTCGGAGCTACTCCGTCTGGTTCCTCGTGGTCGAGCCGTGGACGAACACGATGTCGCCACCGGGTCTCGACCGGGAGTTCGCGGTCGTCCGCTCGGCGTTCGGTAACCCGAACACCTTCGGGATCGTCGTCTTCGCCGGCACGGTCGCCGCCTTCGTCGAGGCGGTCCGATCGCTCGACCGGGGGGCGCTGCTCGGTGCGCTGCTCATGACCGGGCTGCTCGGCCTCAACCTCGTCGGCCTCTACCTCTCGAACAGCCGGTCGAGCTGGCTCGCCGCCGGCGTCGCGGTCACCATCTACGCCTGCTACGTGCTCACCGACTGGCGGGGCGTCCCGGTCGCGGTCGTCGGCCTCGGGGTCGCGATCCCCGTCTTCGTAGTCGGTATCTACACCGCCGTGATCCCGATCGATCCGGCGAACCGCTTCGACCTCTGGCGGGCGAGCCTGTCGGCGATCCGGGAGAACCCGACGCTCGCCGGTCAGGGGATCGTCAGCACCAGCGAGGTGATCGCACCGTACGTCCCGGACGGGATCGGCCAGCCGAGCCCGCACAACTCCTATCTCTCGATCTGGATCCGGACCGGGCTGCTCGGCGTCGCCGCGTACGCGCTCTTGGTCTTCGGGTCGATCCTCCACGGGCTCGTGAAGGTCCGGACCGTCGACGTCGCCGCGCTCGCGCTCGCCTGTGGGTTCGCCGTGAGCCAGCTCTTCGAGGCGTACACGCTCTACCACAACGGCCCCGGATCGATCATCGGCGCGCTTGCCTTCGGCTACCTGATCGCGAGCGTCGCGGAGCCGGACCGGTTCGGAACGACCGCCTCCGAAGTACCCACCGAAGAGGACCGCGGGGCGGAGGGTCCCTCGCTGGCACAGCTCCCGCCGGACCGGAGGCCGGCGAGCGCCGAACGGCGCGAGGGCGCTCGCTCCGCACGCCGGAGCGAGTCGAAGACCGACGGCGGCCGGTCGACGAGACGGTGACGGGACGAGACCGGATGCGTTTTCACTCCCACCCCACTCCACGGAGACGATGAGTCTGCGAGAGCTGGTCGTCGCCGTCCTCGCCGGGGTCGTGCAGGGCATCGTCGAGTGGCTGCCGATCTCCAGCACCGGGAACGTCTCGCTCTTCCTGACAGTGATGGGCGTCTCGCCGGAGGTCGCCGTCCAGCTCGCGCTCTTCTTGCAGGTCGGGACGACGCTCTCCGCCGCCGTCTACTACCGCGATACGATCCGCGAGGCGGCCGTCGCCGCACCCGGCTGGCGACCGGCGGGTGCGTTCACGGGTCCGAACGCCGACACCACGTTCGTCGTCGTCGCCTGTGCGATGACGGGCCTGATCGGCATCCCGATCTACCTGCTCCTGATCGACCTCGCGAGCGAGCTGACTGGAGGGCTGTTCGTCGCCGCCATCGGCGTCCTGCTGGTGCTCACGGGGGTCCTCCAGCGGGCGACCGAGGCGATCGGTCTCGGGGAGAAAGAGCACCCGAACCTGCTCGATGCGGTGCTCGTCGGCGCGATACAGGGCCTTTCGATCCTCCCCGGAGTGTCCCGCTCGGGGACCACCGCGAGCGTCCTGCTCTTTCGGGGACACAACGGCCCGTCGGCCTTTCGGCTCTCGTTTCTCCTCTCGATCCCCGCCGGTCTCGGTGCGGGCGTCCTGATCGTCCTCGACACCGGTGGCGTGCCGACGACCACGGGTCTCGAGGCGGTGCTCGCGCTCGTGACGAGTGCGGTCGTCGGCTACGTCGTGATCGACGCCCTGATGCGCATCGTCCACCGGGTGGAGTTCTGGGTCGTCTGCCTCGTCCTCGGTGGGCTCTGTATCGCGGGCGGTGGCCTCACCGTCGTTCTCTGATCGACCGCAGAACCGACCGGCCGCCCGAACGGGGCGGTCGTGTGACCGCAACCATGACAGGCCCGGGAATCCCGGCCCCTCCCCGGGTAACCGATCGCGCGGTCGGATAAAAACACCCACCGATCGTTCGGTCGGTCGGGCTGGCCCATCCCCGGTTTAAGTGCGCGTTAACCACCGCTGGTGTCGCCGAAAACGACACCGTTTACGGCGTCCGCGACGAGCGGACGGGCATGTGGGTGCTCGTCTGGTACGCGGTCGTCGGCGTCGTCGCCACGGCGCTCATCTGGCGGGCCAGCGGCCTGCTCGAACGGTCGGCCGAACGCCTCGCGCTCTACTACGGGCTCCCGGCGATCGTCCAGGGGGCGGTGATCGTCGCGATCGGCTCCAGCATGCCCGAACTGCTCACCGCGATCATCGCGCCGCTGATCCACGGCGAGTTCGAACTCGGCGTCGGCGTGATAATCGGGTCGGCGATCTTCAACGTCCTCGTCATCCCGGCGGCAGCCGCGCTTGCGAGCGAGGGCGGGCTCTCCTCGGGGCGCGAGATCGTCTACAAGGAGGCGCAGTTCTACATGCTCGCGGTCGCCGTCTTCCTCCTCATGTGCTCGTTCGCGGTGATCTACTACCCCGTCGAGGGGGCGGGCACTCCGCTCGGCGGGACGATCACCCGCGAACTCGCCCTCATCCCGATCGCCACCTACGGCCTCTACGTCTTCATCCAGTACTCCGATACGATGGACCACGAACCGGAGCCGCTGACCGAACGGATCGACATCCGCCGGGAGTGGCTTCTCCTCCTCTTAAGCTTCGCCGTGATCGCCGTCGCGGTGGAGGGCCTCGTTCGGATGGCGATCGGGTTGGGGGAGCTCTTCGACACCCCGAGTTTCGTCTGGGGGCTCACCGTGATCGCCGCCGCGACGAGCCTCCCCGACGCGTTCGTCTCGATCGCCGCCGCGAAGCGCGAACACGACGTGACCAGCATCGCGAACGTCTTCGGCTCGAACGTCTTCGACCTCCTCGTGGCGGTCCCCGCCG
>SKWB01000361.1 GCA_007129135.1 Halococcaceae archaeon
AGGCCGCCGACGTACCCGAACGGATCGACGCCGACCGACTCCGGCAGGTACTCGACGCTCGGGACGTCGACTTCTACGTCCACCTCCCGTTCGAGCAGGACGTCGCGACGCCCGTCCCCGAGATCAACGAGGCGATCGTCGCGTACCAGCGCCGGCTGCTCGAGTGGGCCGGCGACCTCGGGGCCCGGAAGGCCGTGCTTCACGGTGCGGTCCGGGACCCGCACGACACCGACCTTCGGCCGACGATCGTCGAGCAGCTGTCTGCGATCACCGAAGTCGGTTCCGACGCGGGGGTGGAAGTCGTCGTCGAGAACGTCGGCCACCAGCGGCGTGGCCTCCAGCTCTCGGTGCTCGGGAGGCTCGCCCGCGAGGCGGGCGCGAGCGTCTGTTTCGACGTCGGTCACGCTTACATGGAAGACGGTGGGGACGGCATCGCCCGGTTCACCCGCGAGTACGGCGACCTGATCTCGCACCTCCACGTCCACGACGCGAGGAGCCGCGGGGACACCCACCTCCCGATCGGGGCTGGGGAGATCGGATACGAGGAGGTCGGTGAGCGCCTCGACGGCTTCGACGGGACCGTCGCGGTCGAGGTGTTCACGGACGACGTCCCCCTGCTTCGGGATACCGCCCGCCGGGCGGCCGTGGCACTCGGAACCGACTGGTCCGTCGATCGTTCCGAATCGTGAACGGGTCGATCAGCGCCGTCGAACGCCAGCTACGGCCTACGACACCCCGAACGCCGTTCGTCCGTGACGTTGGTACGGATCGGCGATCCGGGGGAGTTCCGATAACGTCAAAAGTATGTATCAAATAGTGCGATAGGAAATCGTTACTCTCAGTCGAGCCGGAAACGACGAGTCAGAACGCCCGCAGGTCGTCCAACACGCCCGCTGCGCTCCCGTCGTCGATCGCGTCCCTCGCTCGCTCCAGCCCCTCCTCGATCGACTCCGCACCGTCGCCCGCGTAGATCCGGAGCGCCGCGTTGAGCGCGATCGCGTCGGCGAAGCCGCCCTCGCGCTCGCCCGTGAGGACGTCTTCCGTGATCGACGCCGACTCGCCCGCGACGCCAGCCACTCCGAGGTCGTCGTGCTCGAACGCCATCCCGTACTTCTTCGTCTCGATCTCGTAATCCGTGAACTCCCCGTCACGGAACTCGGCGACCTTCGTGAGCCCAGGCCGGATGTCGTCGTAGCCCTCCATCCCCTGGAACATGATGATCCGTTCCATTTCCTGGGTCGAGCGTTCGAACGTGTCGACGATCCGCTTCGCAAAGGGGAGGTGGTAGAAGCTGCCGAGATGCACCGAGGCGTTCGCCGGGTTCGCGATCGTCTCGATCGTGTTCACGAACGTCCGAACGCCCATCCGGTCGCGCCGGTCGACGATCCCGTCGATACCGGGGTTGAACCGCGGCTGGTAGTAGAAGCCGAAGCCGGTACCGTCGGTCATGCGCGCGCTCTCGTCCGGGTCGATCTCCGTACGAACCCCGAGTTCGTCGAGGACGTGTTTGTAGGCGTCCTGTTTCTGGGTGGGCACCCGGTCGCCGGAGTGGGTGACCACGGGCACGCCCGCGGCAGCGGAGACGATCCCCGCAGCGACACCTAATATCGCGGTCTCGCCCTTGCCGTCGTAGTTCGCCCCGCAGTCGACTGGCTCGCAGTCGGGTTCGGCCGTGACGACCGACTCACGCATCACGTCTGTGAACGCGGCGAGCTCCTCGGGGGTGTTTCGTTTCCAGCGGTTCGCGAGCCAGAACGCTCCCAGGGTGGTGTGGTCGGGTTCGTCGTCGAGGATCCGCCGGAAGGCCTCTTCGGCCTGTTCGTAACTCATGTCGTCGGCCGACTTGTGTCCGGAACCGACGACCTCGGTCATCAGGCGCTTCAACGGCCACTCGCCGTGGGATTCGACTGCCTTCGCCATGGTCGGTACTGGGACCGCTCGAGGCAAAAGCCTCCCGTTCGGTCCACGGCGACCGTCCTCGAGCGCGAGCGGTCGTGGTCCGTGGTACCGTCCGCGGTCGCGGCGAAGAATCGCCGGATGAGCGCCCCTTATTCCGGTGACCGCTCTACATGCATCCATGGTTACAACCGGCGAGACGGCGCCATCGATCTCCGCGACGGTCGCCAACGGCGAGGTAGAGGGCTTCGAACTCGACGACCACCTCGGCGACGGGACGGTCGTGCTCGCCTTCTTCCCCGGGGCGTTCACGCCCCCGTGTTCGAACGAGATGGTCGCGCTCTCGGAACGGGCCGAGGAGTTCGGAGAGAGCGACGCGACGCTCCTCGGAATCAGCGCCGACTCGGCGTTCTCGCTCAACGCCTTCCGCGAGGAACACGAGATCGGCTTCGATCTCGTGAGCGACACGAGCCGCGAGGCGATCGAGGCGTACGACCTCTCGATCGACATCGAGGGCCTGGGGCTGTTCGGCGTCGCGAACCGCGCGGTCTACGTGCTCGACGCGGGGGGAGAGATCGTCTACGTGTGGGAGGCCGACTCACCCGAGAACGAGCCGGCGTACGACGAACTGCTCGAGGCGGTCCGGTCGGCGTAGTCCTCGACCCCGCCTCCACCGACGATGGACCGGGAGCGAAAGCGATAGGCTCCGACGTTCCTAACGTGACGTAATGAGCAGCCTGGAGGACGACTGGCGCGCCGAGATCGACGGGATCGACGCCGCGATCGTCGACGGCTACCAGAGCGGGTTCCCGATCGAGGAGCGACCGTTTCGCGCGGTCGGCGCGGCCCTCGGTATCTCGGAGACGGAAGCGCTCTCGCGGGTCGAACGCCTGCGAGAGCGCGGGATCTTCCGCCGGTTCGGCGCGGTGTTGAACCCGCCGGTGATCGGCTCCTCGACCCTCGCGGCGATCCGCTCGCCGGAAGAGCGCTTCGACGACCACGCCGAGATCGTCAACGGCTACCGGCAGGTGAACCACAACTACCGCCGCGACCACGAGTGGAACATGTGGTTCGTCGTCACCGCAGGCTCGCGCGAGCGACGCGACGAGATACTGGCGGAGATCGAAGAGCGGACCGGCTGCGCTGTCCTGAACCTCCCGATGCTCACCGACTACTACATCGACCTGGAGTTCCCGGTCGTGAACGACGACCGCTTCGCCCGGGAGTCCGTGAGCGAAACCGAGGTGTCGGCGACGCGCATCTCCGAGGACGCGGCGGGCGACCTGAGCGAACTCGACGCCGACCTGTTGCTCGCGATCCAGGCGGGGTTCCCGCTCACCGCGACACCCTACCGGGACGTCGCGGAGTCGATCGGTGCCGACGTCGACGAGGTTCTAGAGGCGATCGACCGGCTGCTCTCGGAGGGCTGTATCAAACGGATCGGCTGCGTCGTCAACCACGTCGTCACCGGCTTCGACGCGAACTGTATGGTCGTCTGGGACGTCCCCGAAGACGAGCTGGACGAGCGCGGGATCGCCGTCGGCTCGCTGCCCTACGTCACGCTCTGTTACCACCGTCCGCGCCGACCGGAACTCGAGTGGGAGTACGACCTGTTCACCATGATCCACGGGCGGGAGGAGACGGCGGTCGGCGCGAAGATCGACGAACTCGCGGGCGAGTACCTGCCGTACGATCACGAACGGCTCTACTCGACGGCGACGCTGAAACAGACCGGGGCGCGCTACGACGAGCTTGTGGGCCGGTAGCCCGGATCGGCTTCTCCGCATCGGTCGAGCTTAGACGAGTTCGTCCGTCGTATCGAGGGGGTGACTCGGCGAAAAGGGGCGGCGAGAGGAGAAGCGGGGTCAGTCGTTGAACGTCGTGTAGAGGACGATGCCGACGACGAGTAACGCGAGCCCGAGCAGTTTCAGCTCCGCGCCGCCGCCCATCACGTCCGCCGGAGTGAGCAGGAATATCACGCCGAAGAGGCCGACGTTGAGCGCCATGAGCTTGCGCGAGAGCACGAGGCTACCGAGCACCGCCGCCCCGAACGTGGCGAGGATGATGTGACCGACGTGGTACTGACGGATGATGTCGTCGAGAAACCCCAGCGGCACGAACTCGATCATACCGAGAGTCACACCGTCCGAGTAATCAAGATTCTCATTCGTCGCGCTCCCACTCGGGACCGGTCGTCCCGCCCTCGTACTCCGGGCCGGTGATGTCGAGCGGCCGGAGCCAGACGTACCAGACGACGATCACCATCGAGCCGAAGCCGACCCCCCAGATGAGCTGTCCCAGCCCCGGCTGGTCGAGCATCATGTTCGCCACGTAGGCCATCGTCCCCGGCAGGGCGATGCCGACGGCGATCACCGCGATGAACGCCAGTTTGTTCCGCTCCATCAGGTCTCCACGTCCATGGTGAGTGTAGAGACCCGACGCTCCTCAATGGCTCGGTCGGAGCGTATTTGAGCGTGCGCCGACGACGGGGGGACGATGAGCGTGCGAACCGCGGGTGCCTTCTTCAGGGCCCACTGGCTCAGCCTCTCGCTGCTGGCCGGCATCATGACGCTCTACTTCGCGAGCGCGATCTTCCACGGGGATTACCTCTACGTGGGCGCTGGCGCGCTCTTCGTCGCGCTGGTCGTGGGCTTCCTCTGGCGACGGTTCGAAGCGTAGCTATTACCTCGCGGAGAGCGTCTGGGAGCGTATGCGAGACCGAGACGAGATCAGGGCACGTATCGAGCGCCTCGAGGGCCACTACGACGAACTCGACCCGCCGGGCTCACCGCTCGAGGAGGAACGGGAGACGGTCGTGCTCCACGCGATCGAGGAGCTAGAGTGGGTGCTCGGGGAGCGAGAGCGGGCGCCGTCGGTCGGTGATCGGGAGTAGCCGTCGGTCGCCGCTATCCCTCGAGCGCCGGGTCGTTCCTGACGACGAGGACGGGACCGACCGATTCCGACGCCACGCGTTCGGCCTCGTCGCCGAAGAGGAGCGAGGCGAGCGAGGGGGCCCGCTCGCCCATCACGATCGCGTCGTGGCCGGGAACCGCATCGATCAGCGCGTCGAACGGGGAGCGGCCGGTCGCTAGCTCCGTACTGACTGCGATGCTGGCGTCCGACAGCCGGTCTGCAGCCCGTTCCAGCCCCTCCGCGTCGGTCGCGTCCCTCGTGGCGAGGAGGAGCGTGACCTCGAGGTCCCGTCCACCGACCAGCTCCTCGACGAACCCGAGGACGCGGTCGACGGCGACGTCGCCGGAGAGCGTCACGAGGAGGCTGTCGATCTCGCCGGTCACCCCGGAGATCGCGATCGCCCGCGAGTTCGTCTCCTCGGCGACGCGGTCGATCGTCTTCTCCTCGTCGTGGGTGAACACGAGGCGGGTGTAGGCCTCCCCGCCCGCCGCGCGGAACTCCGTGGCCAGGTCCGCGAGCGCGCTCGTCGCGCGCTCTTCGAACTGCAACCGGGCCTGGTCCGGCGGGGTCTGGTCCGGCAGGACGTGGTAGCCGAGGACGGTGACGTTCACCGTCCCGAGCAGCTCCATCAGTCCGGCCGGGACCGTCTCGCCCTCGAGCACCGCCACGGGAACGAGCACGTGTGTCATCTAGAGCGCCCCCTTGAGGCTCACGTCGCGGGCGAAATAAAGGTACCAGCCGGCGGTCCCGGCCATGATCAGGAGGCCGATCAGCTGCGAGGTCAGCTGCATGAACCCGATGAGCCCGAAGCTCGCGACCGCGCCCAGCAGGGGGACGACCGGGTAGCCCGGCACCCGGAACGCGGGGTCGTACCACTCGGGCTCGTCGCGTCGGAGCGCGATCAGCGCGACGCAGATCAGGCCGTACATGAGTAGGTGGAGGAACGAGGCGACCTCCGCGAGCACCTCGACCCGG
>SKWB01000103.1 GCA_007129135.1 Halococcaceae archaeon
ACGAGGGGTCGGTCTTCTACGAGGCGGAGTTCGACGCGATCACCTACGACCCCGAGATGCAGGAGGTCGTCGACGGCATCGTCGTCGAGGTGGTCGAGTTCGGCGCGTTCGTCGGGATCGGTCCCGTCGACGGCCTGCTCCACGTCTCCCAGATCTCGGACGAGTATCTCGCCTACGACGGCGAGAACCAACGCCTCTCCTCGACCGAGTCGGATCAGGCGCTCGGCGTCGAGGACTCCGTGAGGACGAGGATCGTCACGAAGAGCATCGACGAGCGCAACCCGCGGGACTCGAAGATCGGGCTCACGGCGAAACAGATCGCCCTCGGCAAACACGAGTGGCTCGAGTCCGACCGACGGCGCAGGGAACAGCAGACCGCGGAGGGCGACTAGATGGCGAAGAAACGCCCGACCTGCCGTGACTGTCACCGCGTTCTCGAGGCCGACACGGACGCCTGTCCGGGCTGTGGGTCGACGAGTTTCACCGAGGACTGGGCGGGCTACGTCGTGATCGTCCACCCCGAAGAGAGCGACATCGCCCAGGAGATGCAGGTGACCGAGCCGGGCACGTACGCCCTCAAGGTCCGGTAGATGGGCGAACCGGGGACGGACGAACGGCGCGAGGGGAGCGACGAGACCGAGGGCGAGGTCGTCCTCACGCTCCCGGAGGGGATGCGAGGCGCGTTCAAGGAGCCGCTGGGACCGCTCTACACCGAGGGCGAGGCGCTGCTCTCGGAGGTCGAGGGGAGCCTGATCGCCGTCGGCGACGTCGTCACCGCCCACCTCGTCCGTGCCGGCCGGATCCCCGACGTGGCGGTCGTCGACTGGCTCACCGAGCGTGACGCGGTGAGCGAGGCGACCCGGGAGACGCTCGAGGGGATCGAATCCGAGCGTATCGAGGCGACGAACCCCGCGGCGACGGTCTCTCGGCCGGCGCTCTCGGCGCTCCGCGAGGCGCTCGGCCGGGAGCGACCGGTCCTCGTGGTCGTCGACGGCGAGGAGGACCTCCTCACGCTGCCCGCGCTGGTCGCCGCACCCGTCGGTTCGAGCGTCGTCTACGGCCAACCCGGCGAGGGAATGGTCCACGTCCGGGTGACCGAGGAGGTCGGGGACCGTGCGAGAGGGCTGATCGACCGGATGGACGGCGACCACGAGGCGTTCTACGCGGCCCTCGAGATCGACGGCTGAACCCCGACCCGTTTTTGGCGTCGCCGGCCCAGTCGAGCGTATGGAAGACGAGCGAAACGTCCTCGACACCGCCCTCGAACCGTGCTGTCTCTCGCCGGCGACCGGCTACCTCCGCGACGGCCACTGTCGCCACGTCCCCTCGGATCCCGGGCGACACGAGGTCTGTGCGGTGATGACCCAGGAGTTCCTCGAGTTCGGCCGCGAGCGCGGCAACGACCTGATCACACCCGTCCCCGAGTTCGACTTCCCGGGGCTGCACCCGGGCGACCGCTGGTGTGTCTGTCTGGGGCGGTGGATCGAGGCGGAGGAGGCGGGCTGTGCCCCACCGGCCGTCCTCGAGGCGACGAGCGAGGCGGTGCTGGGAGAGCTGTCGCTCGCGACGCTCGAGCGCTACGAGTTCGATGGGTGAGGCGTCGCTCGCGGGCGTGAGGTCCGAACGGGAACGGTCTATTCGGAGGGGTCGTTGCCGCGCTGGAAGAGGTACGTCATCTGCCAGAGCGCGGTCTCGATCTCGTCGCCGTCGGCGGCGGTCTCGAGCTGTTCGTACAGGGAGTCCGAAACGTCGATCTGTGGCATCAGGTCAGTGTTCGTCTCCCGCCAATAAGAGGCTACTGTGAGTCGGAATCGAGTAAACGTTCGTACTCGGGGTAGCACGGGTCACGCGAAGTTTATATAGAACCGCAAACAATATAGATCTGATCACGATGTCTATGCGACGAGATCCGTTCGACGAGATGGATCGAATGGTCGAGGGGATGCGCCGAATGATGTGGGGCGGTGGCCCGCGAGCGATGGCGGTGGCCGGCGACGAGTCGGGGAGCGACCTCCCCGCGCTCGGTGGCTTCGCAGAGCGCGGCCTGAACGCCAGCATCGAGTCCGACGACGAGGGCTACCTCGTCTACGCCGACGTCCCCGGGTTCGAGAGGGAGGAACTCTCGCTGCGGTTCGACGACGGCGTCCTGACGATCGACGCCGCCCACGAGGAGGGCGACGAGAGCGAGACCGGCGTCCGCCGCCGGAGCCGCCACGTCCACGAGCGGCTCTCGGTCCCCGGTGACGTGCTCGGTGAGGAGATCAGTGCGACCTACAGGAACGGCGTGCTAGAAGTGAGGCTCCCGACCGCGGGCGACGAGGAGGAGAGCGGCCACTCGATCGACATCGAGTAGAGGGAGATCGATTTTCTGTACCGTTTTTCCGCGAGTCAACGCCAGCCGTCGCGCTCGCCGTCGCCGTCGGTTCGCGCGTCGGTCGGTTCGATCGGTTCGTCGATCACCGGATCACGGGCGTCGTAGTTTCCGCTACCCGTAACCGCCTCGACCGACCCACTCTGTTTGATGATGTTGAAGGCGGTCATCAGGTCGGTCCGGGAGACGAGACCGACGAGGTCGCCCCGCTCGTTCGTGACGACGAGCCTCCCGATGCCGTGGCTCTGCATCGCCTGGAGCGCGTCGACCGCGCCGGTCTCCGGGCTGACGGTCTTCAGCTCCCGACTCATCACGTCCTCGACGCGGTAGGCGTCGCGTTCGATCTCGTCGACCTCGCGGGCGTCGTCGAGCGTGACCATCCCGACCGGACGGCCGAAGTCGTCGAGCACCGGGTAGCCGGTGTGGCGCTCGGTGAACATCCGATCGAGGAGTTCGGCGATCGACGTGCGCGGGTGGACGACGTCGACGTCGTCGCCGTGGGTCATCACGTCCTTCACCGTGACGCCCTCGAACGCAGCCCTGAGGACCGTCTGCTGGGCCTCGCCCGAGGCCGCGATGTAGATGAAGAAGGCGACGCCGATGAGGATGATGTTGAGCTGGAAGAGCCCGAAGATCCCCATCAGGAAGGCGAAGAGCTTGCCGATCTCCGCGGCGGTCTGTGTCGCCTGCGCGAGCGGCCGGTTCCGGGCGAGCAGCGCGCGCAACACCCGCCCGCCGTCCATCGGGAACGCCGGCAGCATGTTGAACACCGCGAGCGCGACGTTCATCAGCGCGAGGTAGCCGAGAACGAAGATCACGGCGTCGAGACTCGGGGGGAGCGGGAGCAACAGCAGCCAGGAGACGATCCCGACGGCGACGCTCACGATGGGGCCGGCGATGGCGATGTTGAGCTCCTGGAGCCAGTGGTCGGGCTGTTCGGTGAGCTGGGCGAGGCCCCCGAAGATCCAGAGCGTGATCGAGTCGATCTCGTAGCCGTAGTACATCGCGACCAGCGAGTGGCCGAGTTCGTGGAGCGCCACCCCGACGAAGAGCCCGATCGCCGCCGCGAGCCCGAGGATCCAGGGCATCGAGCCCGCCGTCAGCGGACCGGGATCGATCTCCGTCCCGAGGAACGTGTTGGTGATCCCGATCAGCGGCTCCACCTGTGCCCCGATCAGCCACGCGAACACCGGTAAGATGAGGAGAAACGTGACGTCGAGTTTGATCGGGATGCCGAAGAGCGAGCCGATCCGGAAGCTCTTGAACATCACTCGGACTTGGGGCGCGAGGGGCTTAAGTGGCCGCTCGGACGGCCGGTCGTCGTCTCGTATCGCCGATCGCCAGTACGGGTCGGCGATCATCGGTACCCGGTTACACCGGTCCGTACCGGGTCACGCCGGAGGAGTGAAGACGACGAGCGGAGAGGAGGCGGTATGGGAACGGAGCCGGTCGTGAGACGCGCATCGGAGGTCGAGTACGAGTCGGTGAGCGCCGCGGACGGACTGGAGAAGGGCGTACTGGTGGACGCGGACGACGGCGCACCGACGTTCGCGATCAGACGCTTCACCCTCGCGCCCGGGAGCGAGGTCCCGAAGCACACGAACGAGGTCGAGCACGAACAGTACGTCCTCTCGGGGGAGTACACGGTGGGTATCGACGAGGAAGAACACGTCGTGAGCGAGGGCGACTCGCTGCTCATTCCAGCAGGGGTCGTCCACTGGTACCGAAACGAGGGCGACGAGGAGGGTGCCTTTCTCTGTGCGGTGCCGAACGGCGACGACGAGATCGACCTCCTGGAGTGATACTGAACGTCGCGAGTCGTTCCGGTATCGACCCCCCTATGTCGGGCGATCGGACCGGTAGACGGTCCCAACGATCAGTACGAGTCGGAGCTAGGGTGCCCCGGCGACGACGAACGTGCTCTCCACCTCGGTGTGGAGCTGCCGGGTGGCCTCGGGCGAGACCCGGAGCGCCTCACCGGGCGAGAGCGCGACCGTCTCCCCGTCGACGGTGATCGTCGCCTCGCCCTCCGTCAGCAGGTAGACCTCCTCCTCGCCGTCTTCGGCGTGGTCGTGTTCCTTGCCGATCCAGTCGGCCGGTGCCTCGACGAGCGTCAGCCCGAGGTTCTCGCAGTCGAGCGGGCCACGGAGAAAGCGCATCGCGTCGGCGACCGGTTCGACGTCGGCGGTGTCGGCTTTCGTGTGGGACATCGGGGCGTACTACCGTCGCGAGGGACATAACCTCGGGGTCGAATCGCTGAAATACCCCGATCACCTCTCGGGAGACGTGTCGAAACAGGTCCCCCGCGTGGACACGCTCTTCCTCCACGAGGCCGGCGACGACTACCTCGCCGTCGTCACCCGTGGCGGCGAGCGCGTCTTCCAGGCCGTCCTCGAGCTGAAGGAGACGGCGGCGGGACCGCGACCCGGGAAGTTCGGTATCAAGGCCGAGAGCGGCCGCGAGCCCTGCGATCCGAGCGAGTTCGTCGACCTCGCCCGCAGGGCGTCCCGGATCCGGATCTCCGAGCAGACCTCGCGGGCGGGCCGGAACGAACTCCGGGAGATGCTCGACGGCTACCAGCTCGAGGCGACCGTCGTCCGGACCTGTCGGTACTGCGCCTCCCACGGCCGGTACTCGCCGATCACCTCGGAGACGGCGATCAGCACCGATCGGGAGGAGATCTGCCCCGACTGTGCGCTCGTCGAACTCGACCGCGAACTCGCCCACCACGGCGGGCTGACGAGCGCCGCACAGGACCGACTGGAGGAGCTTCTCCTCCAGGTCCAGGACCTCGAACGGCTGAAGAACCTGCTCAAGGGCCGGCTCGACCCCGACCTGACGAAGTTCGACGAGATCGGTGCCACGGTCGAGGACGTCGATCCGGTGCGGGTGGACTCACTCGACCTGCATCCCGAGCTCGCGGAACTCGTCGAGGGCCGGTTCGAGACGCTCCTGCCAGTCCAGAGCCTCTCAGTAGAGAACGGGCTGCTGGAGGGCGACGACCAGCTGGTGGTGAGCGCGACGGCGACGGGCAAGACGCTGGTGGGCGAGCTCGCTGGGATCGACCGCGTGCTGAAAGGCAAGGGGAAGGTGCTCTTTCTCGTCCCGCTGGTCGCGCTCGCGAACCAGAAACACGAGGACTTTCTCGATACCTACGGCGAGCTCGCGGAGGTGACGATCCGTGTGGGCGCGAGCCGGGTGCGCGACGACGGCACCCGCTTCGACCCGACGGCGGACGTGATCGTCGGCACCTACGAGGGGATCGACCACGCGCTCCGGACGGGCCGGGATCTGGGCGACATCGGGACGGTCGTCATCGACGAGGTCCACACGCTCCAGGCAGAGGAACGGGGCCACCGTCTCGACGGGCTGATCGCCCGGTTGAAGGAGTACTGCGAAGCACGGTCGCGTA
>SKWB01000291.1 GCA_007129135.1 Halococcaceae archaeon
CGATGAGAGAAGATTGATAATCGCGAGCGGGCTACCCCCGGTAGATGTCCATCGTCGACGAGGACACCGCCCGCGCGTTCAACAGCGGGAAGGAGTCCATCGGCGCGGTGCTCTCGACGATTCAGACGCATCTCCAGAAGGTCTTCATCGTCTTCGTCATCGGCTTCCTGGGCACGTTCTGGGGGCTTCGGGTCTACATCTGGGACTGGCTCTTCGGCGTGACGACCTCGCAGATGGCGCCCGAGGTGCTCGACCGCGTACAGATCGTCGTCACGACGCCGTTCGAGGTGATACTGCTCCAGGTGAAGATCGGGCTCGTCGTCGGCGTGATCGTCTCCATACCGCCGCTTCTCTACTTCGCGCGCCACGAGCTCCGCGCCCGCGGGATGCTCCCCGAGGCCCCGATCGCGCGCTGGAAGATCGCCTCGCTCGCGAGTATCTCCCTCGCCCTCTTCGTCGCCGGCGTCGCCTACGCTTACGCCTTCTTCTTCCCGCTCATCTTCCGTTTCCTCGCGGAGATCTCGATCGGCGCGGGCGTCGAGCCCCACTGGTCGATCGTCATGTGGACCGAGTTCCTCGTCCTGCTCACCATCTCCTTCGGGCTGGCCGCACAGCTCCCGCTCGTGATGAGCACGCTCGCGTACGCGGAGATCGTCCCCTACGAGACGTTCAGGGACAAGTGGCGCTACGCGGTCGTCGGCATATTCGCCTTCGGCGCGCTCTTCTCCCCGCCGGACCCGATCTCGCAGGTGCTCTGGGCCGCTCCCCTGGTGCTGCTCTATGCCGCGAGCCTCGCGCTCACGCGCACGATCGTCAACGTCAAACGCGGCGCGGCGGACGTGAGCGTCCGGGAGGAACTCCGCGCGCGCTGGAACGTCCTGCTCGCGGTCCCGCTCCTCGCCGCCGCGGGCGTCGTGATGGCGATCGAGAGCGGGCTCGGTACCGCGATCGAGGAGAGCGTCTTCCCGCTCGTTCCGGGGGCGTACCGACCCGCCGGCTTCCTGCCCGCCGAGGCGCTCTTCGGACTCCCACGCACCGAGACGCTCGTGATCCTCGGCGCGCTCGTCTTCCTCGCGACACTCGTGCTCACCACGGTCGTGGTGCTCTACCGGGCGGTGAACGCCGCGGCGCTCTCCTCGCCCGGTGAGTTCGGCGACCCGACGGCGATCGACCTCTCGGAGCTGGACGCCGCGGGGATCGAGGCCGCACCGGAGGCGGCGTTCGTCGAGCTGGGCGAGGAGGAGGTGCTCTCGATCGCCCGCGAGGCGATGGCGTCGGACCAGCCGGAGAAGGCACAGGCGCTCTTCGACCGGTTCGACGCCGCCCACGAGGGCGAGGGTGACGACGACACGGAGGGCGAGGAGGCCGAGGCCGGGACAGACGGGGCGACGACCGGCGCCGGTGATGAGCCGGGGGTCGTCGAGGGCACTGCGACCGGGATGCTCGCCTCCTTTTCCGAGGAGCGAGACGAGGACGACATCGGCGGCTACATCTACGACATCAAGTTCGTCCTCGGCACGCTCAGGACGCGGAGTTTCCTCATCGCGGCCGTCTTCGGGGTCGTCCTCGCGCTCTCGTTCACCGCGCTCTACTACGGCGGCCTCGGCTTCCTCCAGGAGGACTTCGTCGACCGGATCCCCGACGCGGCGATCGGCGCCGACGACCTGAACATCATCAACCTCCACCCGGTCGAGGTGCTCATCTTCATGATCAAGCTGAGCACGCTCGCGGCGGCGATCGCGACGCTCCCGCTCGTGCTCTACTACGCCTGGCCGGCGCTTCGCGACCGCGGGCTCGCGAAGGGCCACCGGAGCGTGCTCCTCACCTGGTCCACCGCGATGCTCGTCGCGTTCGTCGTCGGTACGGTGATCGGCTACCTCTACATCGCTCCAGGGGTGATGTGGTTCCTCGTCGCCGACGCCGTCGCGGCGGAGATGATCATCTCCTACCGGATCGAGAGCTTCGCCTGGCTCGTGATGTACACCACGGTGGGGGTCGGGCTTCTCGCCTGCGTCCCGATGGCGATGTGGATGCTCTACCGCGGTCGGGTCTCCTCCTACGAGGGCCTCAGAGAGCGCTGGCGCGAGGTCACGATCGCCGTCTTCGCGATCGCGGGCGTCTTCACCCCGGCCGGCGTGCTCACCATGTTCCTCGTCGCCATCCCGACGATGATCGCCTACTGGATCGGGCTGATCGGGCTCTGGTTCGTCACCCTCGGCGGCAAGCGCGACTGGCCCGGGAGGGGCGTCTCGGAGGGCTCGCCCGCCGCCAGGGTCGGTATCGTCCTGATCGTCGCCGCGCTCGTCCTCGCGGGCGGCGCGGTCGCCGCCGGTCTCTTCGGCGGCGACGACCTCCAGGCGGAGATCACGGGGGTGGCCGACAATACGACGGGGACCGACGACGTCGCCGCGGGATCGGGTGCGGGCGACGACGACGAATCCGACGACGCGGCCACCCCGACGGGCGGTGACGATGCAGAGGACGGTCCGGGAGACGCGGCTGACGACGCCGACGATCCGCCAGGATCCGACAGCGACGCGGACGCTGACGACGGTGACGACGCGGAGACCGACGGTAGCGAGGACGACGACACCGAGGAGGGGACCGACGAGGCTCCCGAAGACGACGACCAACAGGACGAGGACGACCGAGAAGAGGGTGCGGATGAGGCCGATCAGGGCGAAGACGAAGACACGGCCGATCAGGACGAGGACGAGGACGCCGATGACGACGAGGAGGACGACTCCGGCGTCGATCTCCGGGAACCGGTCTCCGACGACGAGGAGTGAGCTACTCGGCTTCGCCGGGCGCGGCGTCCTCGCTGATCGCGAGCGCGAACGAGGCGCCCTCCGCCTCCTCCGGTGCGCTCTCCGGATCGATGTACCCGACGCCGAACGCGGAGTAGACGGTGCCGGCTTCGGGTTCGATCGAGAACCGGCCGAGTGACTCCCCCTCCGGCTCGCCCTCGGCCGCGTGTACCTCGATCGTCGCCTCGCCCGGCGGGATTTCGATCGTTTGACTCTCGGCGAACCCGAGCGATGAGATGATCGTCTCGTCGCCGAGCGTCACGTCGACGACCGGGGCGTCGGGCGAGGCGTGGACGCCCTGGATGCGGGCGAGACCCTCCGGCGTCGGTCCGTGGTCGTCTTCGAGCCGGAGCACCGAGAGCGCGCGGTCGCCGACCGCACACGCCTCGCCGAGCACCACGAGCGTGACCGGCCCGTCACCGACGTCGACCCCCTCCTCGACGAGCGTCTCCCCTTCGCTCTCGATCGAGACCGGGTAGCTCCCGGACTCGACCGGTGCGTCGAGCGTTTCGATCGAGAACCGCTCCAGGTCGACGGTGTACTCCCCGACCGTCACCGCGACGGTCGAGACGTCCGGCGCGAAGTGTGCGACGCGAACCCGCGGTTCGGCGGCCTCCTCCGGTTCTTCGTCCCCGTCGGCCTCCGGGTCGTCACCGTCGTCCGGATCGTCGCTTTCCTCCTCGCTCGCGACGACGGCCGAACTACCCAGTACGACGACGCTCAGTCCGCCACCCACGACGGCCCGCCGTGTATACGACTCCATATCGGGTGTGGCAATGCCCAGCGACGTAAATATACCTCTCCTGCCCTCTCCTCACCGCGTCCGAGCGACCTCGCCGACCGAACAGGCTTCGATCTCGATCCCCCACCGGCCGTCGGAGAACGGGAAGGTCGCGGTGTTCTCCAGGGTGAAGACGTACTCGCCGGGGTCGGCCTCGAACGTCCCCTCCAGACGGTCCTCCCGCCGAGCGTCCACCACCGCCTCGCCGTCGGGACCCGTGATCGTGACCGTGGGGTCGCGCCCGGACTCCGTTTCGAACGAGAGCCAGACCGAGCCCTCCTCCTCGAACTCGATCGTGTAGCGGATCGACTCGCGCCAGCTCACCGTTTCCGTATCCGAGACGAGCGTCTCACAGCCCTCGACCGCGACCGTCCCCGCCACCTCGTCGGCGACGCGCACCTCGTACCGCCCGCGTTCGTCGAACTCGTGGACGAAGGTCACCGTCTCCTCTCCCTCCCGGTCGACCTCGACTGCGGTCTCGTCGACCAGCCTGCCGTCGACCTCCAGGGCCGTCTCGAACGTCCCCGGTCCGCCCGCGTTCGCCACGGTCGCGCTCGCTTCGACCGACTCCCCCACGCTCGTTTCGGTCTCGACGCTCGCCTCCCGCACCTCGAACTCGGGAGGTTCCGGCTCCACGACGATCGTCTCGGTCTCGTCGCCGACGCCGATCTCGTACTCCCCCGGGGAGGTGATCGTGAGCCGGAAGGTCACCGTCTCCCACTCGTCGGGTTCGACCCGGACCTCCTCCTCGCGGACGACCTCCTCGTTCGCCGTCAGCTCGACCGTGTAGAGCCCCGCGGCGTCGCCTTCGTTCTCGACGTCGACGGCGACCTCGACCGCTTCGCCCTCGATGATCTCCCGCTCGCCGAAGCGGACCTCGGTGACGTCGATCAGCGGTCCGACCGACTCCGGCGTCTCCGTCGGGGTCTCCTCGGTCTCCGTCGGCGTCTGGACGTCGTCATCGTTTTCCGGGTCCTCGTCGTCGCTCTCGGTCTCCTCGGCCTCGGTCCCGGCCGGTTCCTCGCCGTCCGTCCCCTCGGGATCGACCTCCTCGCTCGTACAGCCCGCGAGGACGCCGGAGACCGCCGCGGCTCCGAGGGCGGCGAGCAGACGACGGCGGCCGCCGTCGACGTCGCGAGGACCGGGGCGCATGCTCCGGAGCAGGAGGTCCACCTACTTCACCCTCACTACTGCCGTCGAGAACGGCCTCACGCTCCCGTGGTGAGCCGGGGACGGGCGAACGCGGAGCCTCCTGGCAACGATCGAGCTACCGACCTCTCGTACGGACTGCTGTCCCTGTCGACCGCTCGGATCCGGAGAGCCGTCCCTCTCCGGGCGGCACGGACGGAGAGGGGTCCCCGTCGGAGCTACTCGAAGCCGGGTGCAACCACGTACTCGAGGACGTTCCGGTGGGCGCGTCTGAGGCGTTCGGAGAGCGACTGGTGGCTGATGCCGATCTCGGAGGCGAGGTCGTCCATCGTGACCGATCTGGGGACGTCGTAGTAGCCCGCCTCGAGCGCGAGGCGGAGCGTCTCGTACTGCTCGTCGGTCAGCCCGTACCGGCTGCTCTGGGAGTCGTCCATGTCGTAGATCGCCTCGATCTCGACGGTGAACTCGCTCTCCTGGCAGAACTCGTAGGTCGCAGAGAGCGCCTCGCGGGACGGAAAGAGCACCCTGAGCTGCCAGCGGCCGTCCGCCGTCGAGGCGTTCAGGATCGTCCCCTCGTGGTCGACGAGGACGTAGATCACGAGGTCGACGAGGTCGATCCACTCCATCCGGTAGAGCCGTTCGCCGTCGAGGTCGGTCAGCAGTTCGACGCCGTCGACGGTCGGATCCTCCGCGAGGGCACTCTCCACCCCGTCGAACGTCTCGGCGTAGACCCAGACGAGCGGGAAGACCCGCTCGTCGTCGTGGGCGACGAGACGCACGGCGTCGAAGGTGGCGTCGGGAGCCGACTCGATCGTGTGCGAGAGCGCGAACTCCTCGGCAGCGATACTGAGGTCGGCGATCGTGGCCATCGGCGGTCAGAGGGAGAGCGAGGAGATAAGCGTTCGTCGTCTACTCGAAGTCACGGCGCATCGCGATCTCGAACCAGGGACAGAGCCTGAGCTGGCGGTACCACCGGGGGTGTTCGTAGAGCCGCTCGTAGGGCGCCCAGAGCACGCCCGCGACCTCGGCCTCGTC
>SKWB01000194.1 GCA_007129135.1 Halococcaceae archaeon
GGTGCTGGGCGGCCTCCTCTCGATCGCGCTCTCGACACTGCCCGACGCGGATCACAGCCTCCCGCTGGTCTCCCACCGGGGGATCACCCACACCGTCTACTTCGCGCTCGGGATCGGCGTGCTCGTCGGCCTGCTCGGATATCTCTCGGCGGACCTCCTGGGCTACGACCCGCTGCTGCTCGCGGCCGTCGGCTTCGGTGTGAGCACGCTCGCCATCTGTTCGCACCTGCTCGCCGACTCGATCACGCCGATGGGTATCCGGCCGTTCGCGCCGCTCTGGGGCTGGCACTACTCCGCGAACGTCGTCCCCGCGAAGAACCCGATCGCGAACTTCCTCCTGCTCGCGACCGGTATCATGGCCGTGACCGTCGCGCTGGTCCTCGCCGTCGTCACCCTCTAGAGTCCCGCGAGCACGTCGTCGATCTCCGCGATCGAGTCGATGACGTGTGTCGGCTCGACCGGCGAGCGGGCGAGCGCGCGGTCGTCGGTCACGCCGGTCCGGACGAGCACGCCCTGCATTCCCGTCCGATCGGCCATCGCGAGGTCGGTGTCGAGGCGGTCGCCGATCACGAGACAGTCCTCCAGGGGGACCCCGATCGCCGCTCTCACCGCCTCGATCGTCGTCTCCGAGGGTTTCCCCATCATCCGGTCCGGCTCGCGACCGCTCACGCCGGCGACCGCCCGGACGATCGCTCCCGACCCCGGAACGACGCGGTTCTCCCCGACAGGGATCGTCACGTCGGGGTCGGTGCCGACGAACAGCGTCCGCTCGTCCGAGAGCGCGAGGAGCGAGTCGGCGAGGCTGTCGTAGGAGAACGCCCGGTCGATCGAGGCGACGAGGATCTCCGTCTCCTCCGGGTCGTCCACGAGCCTCAGTCCCTCGCCCCCGAGTTGTGTCTCCAGACCGGACTCCCCGATCAGGTAGATCCTCTCGTCGGGATGCTCGGCCGCGAGATACGAGGCCGTGATCGACCCCGCCGTGAGCAGGTCCTCGGGGCCGACGTCGAAGCCGAGTCTGCGGAGACGGTCGGCGTACGCCGCCTGGGTCTCGATCGGGTTGTTCGAGACGAACAGCGGACGGATCCCCGCCTCGCGAAGCCGCGCGACGGCCTCTCTCGCCCCGGGTATCACGGTCTCGCCTCGTACTACCGTGCCGTCGACGTCGATCACCGCACCCCTCATACGGATGCCTCCGGGTCCCGTCCGGAGCGACCACGAGACGAACTCCGATCGTTCCAGTGGGCGGTCACGGCCGCCCGCATCACGCCGCGTTCCACGGCGCCTCCTCGAAGTCGATCAGCCGGCGTCGCTCCTCGAGCGCGTCGATCTTCTCGATGTCTCCCGAGCGGAGCTCCTCGGCCAGCGAGAGCGCCCGGTAGTTCTCCGCCACGTGCTCGCCGCGTGCCTTCGGGATCGGGTAGACCCCCTTCTCGATCGCCCAGGCGAGGGCGACCTGTGCGGCGGTCGCGTCGTGGCGTTCGGCCACGTCGGTGATCTCGGGTATCCCGAACACCTCACCCCTCGCGATCGGCGAGTAGGCGACGAGGCGGTGGCAGTCCTCCGCGGCGAACTCGCGCAGCCGTTCCTGGGGGAGCAGCGGGTGACACTCGACCTGGTGGGCGAAGATCGGCGCGTCGAGTCCCTGTCGAGCGACCTCTAGCTGGTCGACCCGGAAGTTCGAGAGCCCGACGTGATCGATCACACCCCGATCCCGGAGGTCGTCGAGCGCCGAGAGCGTCTCCTCGGGCTCGTAGGTGTTCAGCGGCCAGTGGACGTAGAGCAGGTCGATCGTCTCGACACCGAGTCTCTCACGGCTCGCCTCGGCGCTCTCGAGGACGTCCTCGTAGGCGAGGTTCGCGGTGGAGAGCTTCGTCGCGACGAACAGCTCCTCGCGCGGGACGGCGGCGCTCTCGATCGCGTCGCCGACGAACGCCTCGTTCCCGTAGCCCTGTGCGGTGTCGACGTGGCGGTAGCCCACGTCGATCGCCCGTTCGACGCTCTCGACACACTCTTCGGGCTCTTCGAGTTTGTACGTGCCGAACCCGAGTCGTGGGAGGTCGATCGCCATGGGTACACGTCGGAACCGACGACGAAAACGGCTGGGGTTTGGGGAGCGAGGGCGAAAGGGTTAGCACCTCCGGAGGAGAGATTCCACCATGTCGGGCATCGTCTTCTTCGCGACCGAACGCCACGATCCGGTAGTGCGCTTCTACCGCGAGCACCTCGACGCCGAGCTCTGGCTCTCACAGACCGACTGTACGATCCTCGACCGGGGTGGCTTTCGCTTCGGCTTCTGCTCGCGCGAGTCGGCGGAGACGTGTGGGATCCTCACCTTCGTCGAGGAGTCGAGAGAGGACGTCGACGCGCTCTACGGACGTCTCGAAGCACACGCCGAGGGCGAGCCGAGACCGGTCGAGCGCTACGACATCTACCGCTTCTTTGCGAGCGATCCCGAGGGCCGGACGGTCGAGGTCCAGCAGTTCCGCTAGCGCTCGCCGTCCGGATCCTCGACCTCCCGCTCGCCGTGATCCGCGCTCGCCTCGTCATCTCCCGTGTCCTCTACTGACTCTGTAGCCTCCTCGTCCGCCTGCGGATCCCCGCTCACCGCACCCTCCGCCCCCGGATCCGGTGACCGCCCCGCACGGCCGGTCGACGCGGGGGAGAGATCGGACTCCGCGACCCAGTCGAACGCCTCCCGTCCGCGCTCCCCGTTTCTGGAGCCTTCGAGCGCCGCCGCGTCGGGGTCCCAGAGCGGGCGTTCGCGCAGCGCGCGGCGTCGCGCCCGTGCCTCGCGTTCGAGGCGCTTTCGCCGTGCTCGCTCGATCAGCGACTCCTGGAGACGTTCGGCGACGGTGTCGCGGAACCGCTCGGCGGCCTCGCGATCCAAGTCCACCGCACGCGAGTCGCCGCCGATCAGGCTCCCGGTACCGGCCGTGTCGATGGCGACCGACGCGAGCCGCCAGCGCCGCTGGAAGAGCGTCTGCGTCTCGATGACGTTCTGGACCCGGTAGTAGGGGACCACTCGCGTCGTCTGTCTCCAGAAGCCGTTTCGCGTCAGCACGTAGCCCTCCGCCGCACGGTAGCCCCGGGCCTTCCACTTGAAGTGGCCCGCGAGCGGGGCGATCGGCAGACCGACCGCCGCCGCGTACCAGTAGGTCTCGACGCCGGTGAGGAACTCGGCGGCGAAGAGCAGACCGCCGAGGACCGCGAAGCCGATCAGGTAGCGGACGACGTACCGGTAGCGGGCGCGTTTCGGCGGCCGTTCGAGGTCGACGTCGGGAAACGCCTCGATCTCCCGGCCGATCCCCCACGCACGCTCGCGTCTCGCGATCGGGACCGCCGCCTCGGAGCCCACGTTCGCGTCGCCGCGGCCGGGGGCGTAGCCCGCGGTCTCGATCGCGAGCGTCGAGTAGCCGAAGAGCCGTTTGAGGAGGTTCTCGCGGAAGGCGAGCGTCTGGACCTTATCGAGCGGAATCGTCCCGTCGAAGCGCTGGATCAGCCCGCGCTCGTAGCGGAGTTCGTCGCCGGCCTGCGTGAGCCGGAAGCCGTAGGTGTTGAACACCGCCCCCACCCCGCTGAGGAGCGCCGAGCCGATCACGACGAGCACCAGTGCGGCGGCGACGACGACGATCGGGCTGACCGGCAGGCCCGCCACGACCTCCACCAGGACCCCCGGCGCGGCGAACGAGAGCAGGACGAACACCGCGGAGGCGAGTCGGAGGTCGAACGAGGCGACCGCGAGCACGACCAGGTCGTTCGCCGTGATCTCGTAGATCGTCCGCTCCGGCTCCTCCGCTCCCGGTTCCTCCACGTCCGCCTCCGCGTCGCGTTTCTGTCTGCGGAGGTCGTTCTGGAGGCGTTTGGCCTCCTCGTAGGCGACGTAGCGCAGCGTCGCCTCGGTCTGGCTTCCCCCAGCGGTCTCGATCCGCACCTCGGCGACGTCGAGGGCGCGCTGGACGACGTTGCGCGAGATGTCGATGTTCTGGATGCGGGCGTAGGGTATCTCGCGGTTGCGCCGCGAGATCACGCCCGATCGGATATCGAACGTCTCGGGGGTGAGCTCGTACTCGAACCGCCGGTAGTACGCGACCTGCCAGGCGATCAGCGCCCCGATCACGAGGGCGATCACGACCGGGAGCAGGACGAACGAGAGCCCGCCGACGACCGGCGCGGCGAAGATCGCGCCGAAGATCACGAGCGGGAGTACCCCGATCCCGCCCTGGACGACCCGGTAGGGGATCGAGACCGGGTGGAGCTTCGTCCCGGTCATACGGCGTCGTCACCCTCGGCCTCGGTCGCGAGGCGTTTGAGCCGGGCCTGGAGGTCGTCCGCACCGGTCGGCGTGAGACCGGGGACGGTGACGTCTGCGCCACGGGAGCCGGCGGTGTAGACCACGGTGCTCGCGAGGCCGGTGAGCCGTTCGAGCGGGCTGCGCCGGGCGTCGACGTGCTGGATCCGGACGAACGGGACGACCGTCTTCACCCGGGTGAACACCCCGCGTTCGAGGTAGAGTTCGTCGCCCCTGATCTCGTAGCGCCAGACCCGGTACCGGAGCAGGCTGTGGATCGCGAAGAGGACGAGGAGGGCGAGGAAGACGCCGCCCGAGAGCAGGAGGCCGATTTCGAGGGTGAAGAAGTCGACGACGCCGACGACGAGGGCGAACATCGCCGCGGAGACGGCCGCCTGGCCGATCCAGACCAGGCGGATACGGGGGTGAAGCGAGTTCATACCGGAGGTTCGAACCGAGGCGAAATGAAAGAACGGGTTCGGCCGTCGGCGAGGTCGCCGTCCGAAACCGGTGAAAGAGAACGCTCCACCACCCCGGAGCGTACTACGGGCGAGGAACCCGCAAGCGTCGTCGAGGGGGCGAAGCTCACTCCGAGAGGATAGGAGGGTTTCCGCACGCGAACCCCATCGCATCGCGTGTCACCACCACTCGATCACGATCTTTCTTTTCTATTTCGGAAAGTATTATTGAGAATTCTTAAATACTCGCCGCACGAAGCTATACGTATGAACCGAACCATCCACGACGACGCGGTCGCCGACGAACAGCCGGAACTGGAGCTCTACCTGCCGGGAACCCCCTCACTCGAGATGCTCTCGCGCCTCGAGGGGCTGGTCGGGCGGCTGAAGAACTGAGATCGCACGGCGAAACGGAGAGCCGAACGAGGCCTCACGACCGGACTTCTCGACCGTGACGACCTCCATCGACCGTTCTCCACACTACCGAACGACACCGGGACACGAGCGGGAGCCGACGTGGTCGGCGACGCTCGGTTGCCGGTAGACGGGCGTTCAATGTCCGACGCTCTGACTCGTTTCTATGACGGAACTACCTGCGGAGGCGCTCTACGACCTCCGGACGCCGACCGAGATCGCGCTCTCGCCGGACGGCGAGCGACTCGCGGTCGTCGTCGACGAGTTCGACCCCGACGAGGAGACCCGGCGTTCGTCGCTCCTGGTCGTCCCGACTGCCGGGAGCGAGGAGCCACACCGGCTCACACGGGCCTCGTCTGCCTCAGCACCGGCGTGGAGCCCTGACGGCTCGAAACTCGCCTTCCTCGCGGCCCGGGAGCGAGATCTAGGGCTCGGAGTCGGCCGGAGAGACGACCGTGACGGAGACGGTGAGGAGGAAGACGAGACCGACGAGGAACCCGAGACCCAGCTCTGGGCGTTCGATCTCGAACGGGGCGGTGACGCCCGACAGCTCACCGATCGCGAGGAGGGCGTCCGCGAGTTCGCGTGGGGGCCGAACGGCGA
>SKWB01000038.1 GCA_007129135.1 Halococcaceae archaeon
ACGCTCTTCGAGCGCGGCGAGCGCTCGCCCACCTTCAGCGGCGCGCCGAACGAGGAGGCCCCGTACGTCTGGGTCTGCGACGAGTTCTACGAGGTCGAGTCGGGCGGCACGGTACAGAAGATCGACGGCCGAGAGCTTCGCGTCGCCTTCGAGTCACCGATGCCACGGGGGTTCGACACGCGGGATCAGGCGGTGCGGGCGGCGAAAGACCACATCCGCACCCAGTTCGCCCGCGTCGGCGTCGATCCGGAGGAGGTCGAGTTCGAGGTGGAGAAACGACCCCCGCTCGCTCGGTGAGCGGGAAGTCGCGAGGAGAGGTCCCGACGTGTGGGGACGACAGGGTACCGAGAGACGTCCACGGGAAAAGCGAGGAGAGCGAACTCATGCCGTTCGAACGAGGGCCACGCCTGAACCGAGACGAGAGTGGGTATCCGATACGCAGTAGTCAAGCGACTCGCTCTCGAAGGCGCGAACAGTGAGTTCGACCCTCGTGACGGTACTGTTCGGCGATCCGTTCGCCGTGGTGAACACGATCGGCCTGGTCGCGTTCGCCCTCGTCGGAGCGTCCAAGGCGATCCGCGAGGAGTTCGACCTGTTCGGGATCACCATCGTGGGGCTGGCGATGGCGTTCGCCGGGGGAGTGACGCGTGACCTCCTCGTGATGCGAGTTCCACTGGCGCTGCAATCCCCGATCGAGATCGCTCTGGGGCTGTTCGGCGTCGGGTTAGCGATCGCACTGAGCGTCGTTCTGAGCTCTCCGGACGCTCATCCGATCACGGTCGTCTCGGATGCCATCGGACTCGCAGCGTTCGCGACGACGGGTGCTATCGTCGCCACCGAGGCAGGTCTCTCGACGTTCGGTATCGTCGCCATCGCGACGATCAACGCCGTCGGCGGCGGTGCGGTCGCGGACGTCCTGCTCGACCGATCGCCGTTCATCCTCTTCGAGGACTTCTACGCGAGCTGTGCGGTCCTGGGCGGGAGCGCGTACTTCGTAGCGATCAGCGTGGGAGCCCACGGACGTACCGCCGCAGTACTCTGTGCGATAGTCACCGTCGTGACACGGCTCGCTGCGGTCACCTATAGCTGGAATCTCCCGACCGTTCAGGGGTTGGGACTGATGAGACGGTGAGTCGATAGCCGTCGTCCGTTCGTTCTCGTTCCCGGACAGACCTGGTCCAACGCTGTCCGTAGTTCCAGTCCTCCACGACGACCGGTTCACAGCGGAGAGATTCCGTTCAGCCGGCCGAGTCAGTACTCCCCCGCTACCCACCGCAGGTCGTCGTAGCTCCGTCTCGCCTCCGACCCCGTCTCACGCTCGATCATCCTCGTGATCGCCCGTTTCTCCTCGCTCCCGATCCGCGCGAGTTCGTCCGCCTTCGCGATCGCCTCCGGCGGCCCTCGCTGGGCGGCGACCTCCGAGAGCACCTGCCGGGTCAGCGCCTCCCTCGTTTCCTCCTCGTGCGTGAGGCCGTAGGGCGCTTCGACCTTGTAGAGCACGTCGTCGCGCGGGTCGTAGATCACGAAGAAGGTCACCTCGTACGATTCGGGGTCGTAGGCCCGCGGGATGCCGAGGGCATCGCCGTCGCTCGCGAACGTCCGATCGGCCCCCGAACGCGAGCGAAACCAGTTCGTGAACGTGAGTTCCCCGCGCAGGCGCTCGCCCTCGGCTCGGCGTTCGAGCAACCGGACGAACAGGCCGGCGTCGTCGGACCACCGGGTCTCGACCGAGGTCTCCCCCTCGCGTTTGAACTTCTCGCGCAGCGTCCGGGTGATCGTCCGCGAGGCCGGGTTCTTCACGAAGCCGACCAGCGGGACGCCCCGGTCGAGTGCGGACTCGACGAGCCGGACGTAGTTCTCGACGACGTCGCGCGGGAGCCCCACCTCCAGTCGGTTCCCCAAGTCGGTGTCGAGCTCCCGCCAGGTGAGCAGGCCCTTGGGGTAGAGCGGCCCGTCGAGGTAGAGCAGGTCGTCGATCCGGTCGACGAACCGGCGGGCGTGATAGCCCTCCGCGAGGTAGAGCGCGAGCGCGTGGACGACGGGTTCGGTGTAGCGGTCGACCCCGCGGACGTTGACGATCCGCTCGCGTGCGAACCCCTCGTCGTAGTTCCGCCAGCCCTCGCCGCCGTAGCGCATCGAGAGGTCGTCGAAGTGGAGCGCGAGCACGACGCTCCGCGCGCGGTGGACCCCGAGGTCGGAGGGAACCGAGCCGACGGCGGCGTGAGCCGCGTCGAGGACGACCCCGTTCTTGAACGTCGTCGGGTTTATGGTACCCGAATCGACGCCGTGGCTCGTCTCGAACGGTCGCTCGGTGAGCGCGAGGTCCTCGCAGTCCGCCCGGCCCCTGATCCGCTCGTCGAGCGGTTCGACGACCACCCGTCCCGAGCCGTCGACCAGCGGGTCGAGAAACCGCTCCCAGACGGTCTCGGCGAACGCCTGGCCCTCGCCGTCGTCGACGTCCCGGCCGACCTGTCTGGCGAGCCTGACGATCCCCTGTGCGTGGACGGGATCGAGCGTCATTGGCGTGGCTGGGTGAAGGAGCGAAAAAAACACTCCGGTCGGGAGAGCGAAGCGAGTTTGGGGATGCGGGGGGAGTGAGAGGTATGGACGCCGCGCTCGTTGTCTTGGACGGCTGGGGGTTGAGCGATCCGGACGAGTCCGACCACCGTGACGCGGTCAGGGCGGCGGAGACGCCCGTCTTCGACCGCCTGTGCGAAGGGGGTGCGTTCGGAACGCTCGACGCGACGGGGAGGGCGGTCGGCCTCCCGGACGGACAGATGGGAAACAGCGAGGTCGGCCACCTCACGATCGGGGCCGGTCGGGTCGTCAACCAGGCGTACACCCGGATCGACGACGCCGTCGACGCGGGCGAACTGGCCGAGAACCCGGCGATCGCGGGGGCGTTCGAACACGTACGCGAGAGCGGCGGCCGGCTCCACTTCGCGGGGCTCGTGAGCGACGGCGGCGTTCACTCGGATCAGGCGCACCTCCACGCGCTGATCGAACTCGCCGCCGGGAACGACGTCGAGGCGGTGACCCACGCGTTCACGGACGGACGCGACACCGACCCTCACGGTGGCTCCGAGTACCTCCGCTCGCTCGCGGCGGCGGCCGAAGAGGCGGGAACCGGCCACGTCGCGACCGTTTCTGGCAGATACTACGCGATGGACCGCGACGAGAACTGGGACCGGACGAAGCGGGCCTACGACGCGATCGTTCACCGCGAGGCCGACCACGTCGCGCCCACGGCCCCCGGAGCGGTCGAGGCGGCCTACGAGCGGGGCGTCACCGACGAGTTCGTCGAGCCGACGCTGATCGAGGGCGAGCCGGGGGTTGCCGACGGCGATTCGGTGATCTTCTTCAACTTCCGGGGCGACAGGGGGAGACAGCTCACCCGGATGCTCGCGGAGATCCGTCCAGACTGGGAGTTCGAGGTGGACACCCCGGAGATCCATCTCGTCACCGCGACGGAGTACGACGCCACGTTCGGGCTCCCGGTGGCGTTTCCGCCCCAGCAACCCCAGGAGACGCTGGGCGAGGTGCTCGCCCGCGAGGGAAAGAGCCAGCTCCGGATCGCGGAGTCGGAGAAGTACGCCCACGTCACCTACTTCCTGAACGGCGGGCGCGAGGTGGCGTTCGACGGCGAGAGCAGGGAGATCGTCCCGAGCCCGGACGTTCCGACCTACGATCTGCGACCCGAGATGAGCGCGAGCGAGGTGACCGAGACCGCACGCGAGGTGATCGGATCGGAGGATCCGGACGTGCTCGTGCTCAACTACGCCAACCCGGACATGGTCGGCCACACCGGCGACTTCGAGGCGGCCGTCGCGGCCTGCGAGGCGGTCGATCGGTGTCTCGGGGACCTCCTCGAGGTACTGAGAGCACACGGCGCAGACGCGATCGTCACCGCGGACCACGGCAACGCCGACGACATGGGCACCGAGGAGCGACCGCACACCGCCCACACGTACAACCCGGTCCCCGTGGTCTACACCGCCCCCGACGGAACCGACGCCGGCTACGAGATCCGTGAGGGCGGGACCCTCGCGGACCTCGCGCCGACGCTGCTCTCACTCGTCGGGATCGAGAGACCCGCGGTGATGACCGGCGAGACCCTCTTGGACGCTCAGCGACCGTCGTAGACGACCTCGCCGTCGACCAACGTTAGCGCGACGTCGATCCCGTCGATCGGTTCGACCTCCCAGGGCGAGTCCTCCAGGACGACGATGTCGGCCAGTTTCCCGGTCTCGATCGTACCCATACGCTCCTCGTCGAAGCCGGCGTACGCGCCGCCGGAGGTGTAGGCCCGGAGCGCCTCGGTGACCGAGAGCCGCTGGTCCTCGGCTGGCGCGGTGACCGCCTGGTGGACCCCGAACAGCGGGTCGAGCGGCATACAGTCGCTCCCGAACGCGAGCGGTACGCCCGCGTCGAGCAGGTCCCGATACCGGTTCGTCGCCTCGCGCCGCTCGGGTCCGAGGCGGGCCTCGTAGAGCCCGCCCGGGCGGGCCCACTTGAGGAAGTTCGGCTGGACGGAGGCGACGATCCTCGAACCGGCGAACCGCTCTACCGCCTCCTCGCTCGCGAGTTCGACGTGCTCGACCCGGTGGCGCGCTTCGCCCGGGTCCTCACAGCCCTCGAAGGCGTCGAGACAGGCGTCGACGGCCTCGTCACCGATCGCGTGGGCCGTGAGCTGAAAGCCCGCGTCGCTCGCCTCCGCGGCGAACGCGGCCAACTGTTCGGGATCGACGACCCACTGGCCGGTCCCGTCGCCGTCGGCGTACGGCTCCGAGAGCTTCGCCGTCCGACCGCCGAAACTGCCGTCCGTGTAGGTCTTGATCGCGCCCGTCCGCACGAACGCCGACCCGTGGTTCGTCCGCAGACCCGCCTCCCGGACGGCGTCGAGGTGGTCGCTCCAGTAGTTGATCCTGACGCGGAGCGAGAGCTCTCCCTCGAGATCGAGGTCGCGGTAGACCCGCGGGGCGTGTGAGTCCCGGACCATGTCGTGAACCGCGGTCACGCCCAGTTCGTTCGCGCGTTCCTGTGCCGCCTGGAGGAGCTCTCGGGTCTCCTCCGGATCCGGCGCGACCGCCTCGTAGACGGTGTCGATGGCCTCCTCGACGATCACCCCGGTCGGTTCTCCGTCCCTGAACTCGACGTCATCGGCGGGCATCGCCTCCACGTGCCGTTCGATCGCGACCGAGTTGAGCGAGGCGACGTGCATGTCCTCGCGGAAGGCACAGACCGGCCGGTCGGTACTCACTCGGTCGAGGTCGTCGCGGGTGAGGTAGCGAGGGGGAGACCAGGCGCTCTCGTCGTAGCCGAAGCCGAGCAGCCACCCGCTTCCCTCGCCGGGATCGAACCGGGAGAGACACTCCTCGGCGTCGCTCGCGCCGGAGAGATCGGCGTAGACGAGATACCGACCGAGCGTCTCCATGTGCGTGTGGGCGTCGACGAACCCGGGGAGGACGACCCTGCCCTCGCAGTCGATCACCTCCGTCTCGACGCCGACGAGGAACTCGATCTCGTAGTCGCTGTCGACGCGGACGATCCGACCGTCGCGTATCGCGAGCGCCTCGTGGACCTCGTCGGGGTCGGCGAGCGTGTGGACCTCGGCGTTCGTGAGCACGCGGTCGGCGGGATCGGTCATGTGGTCTGCGGGAGGCCGACCGGAATAAGCGTACGGGAACCGGCTCACTCCGTCGCGAGGTCGTACGTCGCGGTCGCGAAGACGCGGGCACCCGCGACGGCGTCCTCCCA
>SKWB01000002.1 GCA_007129135.1 Halococcaceae archaeon
GAAGCGCGTTCCGCAACACCGCGCTCCACTCGGCGTTCGACAGCCGGCTCCCGTGTTCGCCGGTTCGCGTCCTGAGGGCCACCCGGGACGACGCCCGCGGACGAGTCGGGGAGGGTGATCCCAGGCGATCCGATACGCTGGCGGAAAGCATCAGGCGTTTTGCGCGTGGCTGTCTGCGATCGGGCATGGACGAACAGGAGACCGTCGCCGCGTTCGTCGCGGCCCACGACATCGACAGCGACCCGGAGTACTGGATCCTGGACCTCGTCGCGGAGGTCGGAGAGATCGCGAGCGACGCGACGAAGTCCACGGAGTGGGGTGAGAGTCCGGAGTCGATCGAGGTGAAGCCGGACGAGATCGGCGACGCCTACTTCTCGCTGCTCGCGACCGCCGAGTCGCTGGGCGTGGACGCGAACGAGGCGCTCGCGGAGTCGCTCGCGAAGTACGAATCGCGCATCGAGGAGTCCGGGAGCGCCTCGTCGGGCGAGCGGTGACCGACCGCCGGGTTTGATGCGTCTCGGCCGCCCTCTCGGCGCATGCACGAGGGACTCGATCCGGAGGTCCGGCGGCTGGTCGAGAGGTGGGAGGCGAAGGGAATCCCCGAGTGGCACACCCTCTCGGTGGAGTCCGCCCGCGCGCTCGAAGACCGCCTCTTCTCGCCGGAGAGCCGCCCGGAGACCGTGTCGGTCCGCGAGTTCGCGATCCCGGGCCCGAGGGGGCCGATCCCGATCCGGCTCTACCGACCGCGGGACGAACGCGCACGCTCGACGCTCGTCTACTACCACGGCGGCGGGTGGGTGCTCGGGACGCTCGACTCCGTCGAGAGCATCTGTCTAGAACTCGCCTCCCGGACGGGTCGACTCGTCGTCTCCGTCGACTACCGTCTCGCGCCCGAACACCCGTTTCCCGCACCGCTCGACGACGCCGCTGCGGCACTGGCGTGGGTGAGCGAGAACGCGGCGTCGATCGGCGCCACGCTCCCGGTCTCGGTCGCCGGGACGAGCGCCGGCGGGAACCTCGCCGCCGCGGTCGCCCTCCGTGCGAGGGAGTTCGACGGACCCGAGATCGACCAGCAGCTCCTTCTCTACCCGATCACCGACCACTCGTCCGAGACCGGTTCCTACGACGACCACGCCGAGGGGCCGCTGCTCACCCGCTCCGACATGGAGTGGTTCTGGGACTCTTACCTCCCGAGTCCGGTCTGCGGGGCCAACCCGTTCGCCTCGGTGCTCCGGACCCCGGATCCGACCGGCCTCCCGCCGGCGACGGTCCTCACCTGTGGGTTCGACCCGCTCCGCGACGAGGGTATCGCCTACGCGGATCGACTCTCCGAAGCCGGCGTCCCGACCACGCACCTCCACTATCCGGGCGCGGTCCACGGCATCCTCAGCGTGACCGACGAGGTCGCGCTCGCCGAGGAGGCGATGGCCGAGGTGGTCTCGGCACTCGACGGGGCTTCGGAGCGGTAGTCAGGGGAGGTCGTCGGGCAGAGTGCCGATCCCCTCCGGCCAGCCCGGCGGTTTCGCCGCCGAGGGCTTCGCGTGCTCGCGTTTGAGCACCATCGGTGTACGCTCGAGCGAGAGCACCTTCGTCCCGTCCTGGTTGTACGCCCGGAGTTCGGTCGTGACGATGCCGACGTGCTCTCGGGAACTGCTCTCGCGTCTCTCGAGCACCTCGCTCTCGGCGAAGATCGTGTCGCCGTGGTAGACCGGCGCGTGGTGGCGGATCCGGTCGTATCCCAGATTGGCCGTCGCGTTCACCGAGACGTCGATCACGCTCATGCCCACCGCGAGCGCGATGACGAACGTCCCGTCGACCAGTCGCTCGCCGAACTCGGTCTCGGCGGCGTAGGCCTCGTTGAAGTGCATCGGGTTCAGGTTCATCGAGACGTTCGTGAACCAGACGTTGTCCGTCTCGGTCACCGTGCGCCCGAACGGGTGTTTGTAGACGTCACCGACCCGAAAGTCCTCGTAGTAGCGGCCCTGCCAGCCGGCGACCAGCCGTCGATCGGCGTCGGTTCCCTCGGGCTCTCCGGTCGTCTCCGTGTCGGTAGTTTCGTCGGTCATATCAGTACGATCGCGGCAGCCCGAGCACCCGCTCTCCGATGTAGTTGAGCGCCAGTTCCTGCGTGATCGGGACGAGCCGGGTGAGTCGGGCCTCCCGGAAGTAGCGCTCGACGTCGTACTCACGGGCGACGCCCCGGCCGCCGTGTGTCTGGACCGCCGCGTCGGCCGCCTCGAACGCCGCCTCCGCCGCGAGGTACTTCGCCGTGTTCGCTCGCGCCCCCACCGTCTCCCGATCGGCCTCCGTGCGTCTCGCCGCGTCGTAGGTGTAGAGCTTCGCCGCCTGCACCCGGGAGTGGGCCGCCGCGAGCGGGTGCTGGATCGCCTGGTTCGCGCCGATCCTCCTGTCGAAGACCTCCCGTTCGTTCGCGTAGGCGACCCCCCTCACGATCGCGAGTTCGCCGAGGCCAACGCACTCGGCGGCGATCACCAGCCGTTCCTCGTTCAGCCCGTCGAGGACGTGGTAGAACCCGCGATCTTCCTCGCCGATCAGGTTCTCTCGGGGTATCCGGAGCCCGTCGTAGGTGACCCGGAACGAACTCACGACGCCGCTCACGGTCTTCTCGATCTCCTCCAGTTCGATCGCCCCCGACTCGATCCCGCGCTCGACGTCGACGAGGAAGAGCGAGATCCCCTCGGTCTTCCGCGCTGTCTCCTCGCGCGGCGTCGTGCGCGCGGCGAGCACCAGGTAGTCGCTCACGTCGATCCGGGAGGTCCAGAGCTTCTCGCCGTGGACGACGTACTCCTCGCCCTCACGCAACGCCTGCGTCCTCATCGCCGTCGAGTCCGAGCCCGTCTCGGGTTCGGTGAGGCTGAAACACTGGATCCACGCCTCGCCGCGGGCGACCCGCGGGAGCAGCTCCTCCTTCATCGCCTCGCTCCCGTGGTTGACGAGCGGTGCGGAGTTGTAGACGGCGGCGTGGACGGTCTGTGCGCCGCTGAACCCCGCGCCGCTGGCGGCGATCTCGCCGAGCATCGCGACCGACTCCTCGGTGCCGTAGCCCTTGCCGCCGTACGCCTCGGGGACGAGCACGCCGAGCCAGCCCGCCTCGCCGAGTCGCTCCACGAACTCGTGTGGGTACTCGCCCGCCGCGTCTCGCTCCCGCCAGTAGCCGTCGTCGAACGCCGCGCAGATCGCGCGGATCTCGTCCCTGACTCGACGCTGGTCGTCGGTCAGCCGGACGTCGTCGCGCCAGGTGTCGGCCATCACCCGACGATCGACCATCACCGGCTTAAGCGTGTGGAACGCGGTACTCGAATCCGGCCGCTCACCCCCCCAGCCCCGAGAGCGCCGAGAAGAGCGCGTCGGCCTCGGTCTCCCCGATCGACCGGCACGCCGCGATCACCTCCTCGACCGCCTCCTCCTCGACCCCCGCGGTCGTCACGAGCTCGCGGAACTTCGCTTCGACGCGCTCGCGCGACAGCGCGTTCTCCGGCTCCCCGCTCGCGTGTTCGACGAAGCGTTCGTAGCGGTCGCCCTCGGTCTCGACGACGACGCCCGCGGCCCAGGTCTCCGGGAACCGCGACGCCGTCCGGTCGGTCGTCTCGACTTCTACCCTGTCCATCAGCCGGACGAGCGCCGGGGCGTCCAGGTCGGACTGCGCCTCGAGGAACGCTCGGAGGCCGGCGTCGCCCCGCGAGAGCGCGAGCGCGGCCGCGAACGGCGTGCTGAACTGGCAGTCGACGAAGTTCTCGGGCGAGCGCTTCGCCTCGATCGGCTCGCCGGTGAGCGCGACGCCCGATCGGGGCAGGTCGATCTCGACCGATTCGACCCCCGCGGCGTCGACCTCGCGGCCGATCTCGAGCAGGCCGTCGATCGCGCCGTGGATGTACCGACAGCAGGGGTAGGGTTTGATCGCCGTCTCGCGGACCGCCGCGCCCGGTTCGATCCCCGAGAGGAGCGCTAGATCGGGGTCGTCCGTGTAGCCCGCGAAGAAGCCGTGGCGACCCTCGATCGCCCGCGTCGCCCCACGGAAGCCGCTCGCTGCGAGCGAGCCGGCGAGGACCGCGCGCGAGGCCGCCAATCCCGGGTGGAGGCGTTTGTTCCACGCGCCGTTGTCGAGGAACTGGAGCGAGCCCGCCGCCTGGCTGCCGTTCACCCCGAACGCCGAAACGAACCCCTCCGTGTCGAGGTCGAGGAGGTGGCCGACCGCCGCGGTCGCCCCGAACGTCCCGCAGGTCGCGGTGATGTGAAACCCCCCGAACGTAGTGGGCTTCGGGGTTCACGGCCCGTCCGAGCGCGCAAGTGACGTCGTAGCCGAGGACGATCGCCCGCAGGAGCCCCTCGGTGCTCGCGCCCTCCGCCTCCGCGACCGCCACCGCCGCGGAGATCACGGGCGCGCCGGGGTGTAGCGACGACGCCCTGTGGGTGTCGTCGAAGTCGAGGCTGTGTGCGAGCGTCCCGTTGACGAGCGCCGCCCGGTCGGGAGCTGTGCGTTCGCCGGTCGCGAGCACGGTCGACGGTCCCGTTTCCGACCCCATCGCGCCGAGCGCACCCAGGACGCTCGGCGTGGATCCGGCGTGTTCGTGTGCGCCGACGACCAGGCCGGCCCAGTCGAGCAGGTGGCGTTCGAGTGGGGAGCTCGCCTCCGTCGGGGTCGGCCGGGAGTCGGCCTCCGCACAGAACTCGGCCAGACGTTCGGTCGCGCTCATCCGCCCTGGTCCTCCCGATCTCCCCGGACCCTTCTTGGTGCGGTCCGCGGCTGTTCGACGCCGAACGGGTACATGGCTGACGAACGGGAACCGGGAAAATAAACGTGTGTCAATCGCGTGCACAGCGGTTAAGCGGGGGGCAAGCCTCGGTCGACGCATGACAGCGATCGGCTTCCTCAGCGTCGCACCGGTGAGAGAGGGGAGCATGGCGGACGAGGTGGCGAAAGCCGTCGACGCCCTGGAGGAGTTCGACGTCTCCTACGAGACGACGCCGATGGGGACCGTGATCGAGTCCGAGGGGATCGGCGAGCTGTTCGCCGCCGCACAGGCCGCCCACGAGGCCGTCGACGGCGATCGGGTGAGCACGGTGCTCAAGATCGACGACAAACGCGGCGAGGAGGCGAGCGCGGCGGAGAAGGTCGAGGCGGTCGAACGCGAACTCGGCCGTGAGGCACGGAGCGACCGCTGACCGGCACGCACATAACATCGGCGCGAGAAGCGCCGACATGGACAGTCTCAATCGACTGGCGCTCGAACTGGTCGACGAGGCGATCGAGTTCGCCGACGCGCTCAACGTCGGCGTCTTCGAACTCGACTGCGGGGCGACCGTCATCGACTTCGGCGTCGAGAGCGCCGGCGGCATCGAGGCCGGCCTCCTGCTGAGCGAGGTACAGACCGCGGGACTCGCGACCGTGAGTTCGCGACTCGGCGAGGTCGCGGGGGCACCGATGCCGGAGATCGAACTCACGACGGACCACCCGGCGATCGCGCTGCTCTGTTCCCAGAAGGCGGGCTGGGAGGTGAGCGTCGAGGGGTACGAAGCGCTCGGGAGCGGGCCCGCACGGGCGCTCGTCGGCGAGGAAGAGGAGTTCGTCCAGCTCGGCTACCACGACGCCTTCGAGTTCGCCGTACTGGCACTGGAGACCGGCGACCTCCCGACCGACGCGGTCGCAGAGCACGTCGCCGACCTGGCCGAGGTCGACCCCGGAGGCGTCTTCCTCCCGACGGTGCCCACCGCGAGCGTCGCGGGGAGCGTCACGGTCGCCGCCCGGGCGGCCGAACTCGCGCTCTTCCGGCTCTTCGAACTCGGCTACGACCCGACCGACGTGCTGAGCGCGAGCGCGAGCGCGCCGGTCGCGCCGGTCGCCGCGAGCGAGCAGGCGGCCATCGGCAGGACGAACGACGCGCTCGCCTACGGGGGTCGCGTCCACCTGACCGTCCGCGAGGAGAGCGACGTCTTCGCCGAGCTACCCTCCACGGCCGGTGAGGAGTACGGCCGGCCGTTCGCCGAGGTGTTCGCCGACGCCGACTGGAGCTTCTCGGAGGTGCCCGAGACCGTCTTCGCCCCCGCGCAGGTGACCGTCGACGTCCTCGGCGGCCCGACGACGGTCCACGGCGAGCGGAACGAGGAGCTGCTCGAGGCGAGTTTCGAACTCTGATGCGGCTGAAGGCGGTCCCGCCGCCGCCGCCCTCGCTGGACGCGCTCCCGGCGATCGCAGAGGCGGCACCGCTCGTCCCGAAGCCCCGAGAGGCGGTCCGGAGGACGCTCGTCGAGCGAGTGGAGTGGGTCTCGACCCGCGAGTCGGAAGCCTGGGTCGCGCTCGCGGTGACGCTCGGTCTGCTTCGTGAGTCCGAAACCGGGCTCTACCGCCCGCGGGAACGGGTCCCGGTCGAGAAGCTTCGGGAGCGGCTCGTCGAGGGGGTCTACGGTATCGAGGAGGTGGAGAGGGCGCTTCGAGAGGACGGACCGCTCACCGTGACGAGCCTCGCCGAGCGGGTCCCGATCCCGCCGTGGGAGCGCCGTCGTCACGCGGATCCGGAGGCCGTCCACGTGGAGCGGATCGAGCGATCGGTCGGGTGGCTGGATTTATGTGGTTCGGTGGTGTATGGAGGAGAAGCATATCATCTGACAGTATGACCGAAATAGACGCCGTACTCTTCGACCTCGACGGGACCCTCTGTGAGTACCGCCGGAGCAACGACGAACTGCTCGATCTCGCGTTCGGCCGGTTAGATCTCGATGCGCCGTTCTCGGGGGAGGAGTACTACGACCGGTTCGACGAACTGTACCACGAGCGGGCGGGGGACGGCGACCTCGGGCGGTTCCGCGAGCGGTGTTTCGCCGCGCTCGCCGACGAGGCCGGCCTCGACCCCGAGGTCGGCCGCGAGGCCGCCCGTATCTACACCGAAGAGCGCGACCCGGGGAACGTCCGGCCGCTCTCGGGTGCCCGCGAGGCGCTCAGCCGCACGGGCGAGCGCCACCCGATCGCCCTGATCACGAACGGCCCGCCCGAGACACAGGAGCGAAAGCTCGCGACGCTCGGCTTCCACGAGAGCTTCGAGACGGTGGTCTACGCGGGCTACGACACGCCAGCGAAGCCCGATCCGATCCCGTTTCACCGCGCGCTCGACGCCATCGGCGTCACCCCGGAGCGGGCGGTCCACGTCGGCGACTCGCTCAAGGCGGACGTCGCCGGCGCGCACGCCGCCGGGCTCTCGAGTACGTGGGTGGCGAACGGGAGCCGGGGCGAGGGGACACCCATCCCGACGCCCGACTACGTGATCGGCGGCCCCGGCGACCTGCTCAGGCCGCCGTGGAGTACCGAAAGCGACATTCGCTCCGGCCCCTGAGCGGGGACCGATGGAGGGGAGGAGACGGTCGCGCGACCCGACCGAGGACCCGTTCGGCTTCGGCGACGACCTGAACGTCGTCTCCCGGGTCCTCCGACCGCTCGTCCCGGCGCGTCTCGGGAGGATCGGTCTCTCCGTCTCCGTCGAAACCGCGAGAGAGTCCTACGCGATCGGGGAGCCGATCGAGTTCACGATCGAGATACGCAACCGTCTTCCCCTCCCGGTCGAGGTGCCGACCGCCGGCCGTCGGATCTGGGGCTGGACGGTCGACGGCCTGCTCGAAGCCAGCGACGAACCGCTCTATCGGTCCGATCGAGCGGGCAGCATCGAGCTCCGGGCCGGCGAGAACAGGACGATCGAGGGGACGTGGGACGGCCGGTTCAAACGCACCGGCACGCCCACGCGCTGGGTCCCCGCGCGCCCGGGCGAGCACGAGATCGGTGCGTTCGTCGCGACGAGCCCGCGAACGAGCGACTCGACGACGGTCAGGCTCTACTCGCGGTGATGGTGACAGGCGGCGAAGTGCGTTCCCGTCCCGTACTGCGGTTCGATCGTGTACCGTGGGCGCTCGAGCGCGCAGATGCTGGTCTCCTCGAACGTCGTGGAGAGGAGGTCGCCCGCCTCCCCCCACGCGCCCTCCGAGAGCAGCGCGATCGCCTCCTCCACCACGCGTCCCGGATCGCCGTCCGGGCGGGTCCCGTCGAAGAACTCCCGCTCGACGACCGTCTCGACCTCCGAGCGCGAGACCGTCTCCTCCTCGTCGAGCCCGCCCTCGCGGAGCGCGAACGTCCGGCGTCGGACCCCGCGTGTGAACGCGAGGGTTCGCTCCCACTCGGCGTCGCTCATCCCGTACTCGGAGAGGGTAGCCGTGTCGACCTCCTCGGAGGTCTCGTGTGCATCGATGTCGGCGCGCCGTGGCTGGACGAGCACCGGACAGCGGGTCCGGAACCGACAGCCCGAGGGGGGGTTGATCGGGCTGGGGACGTCGCCTTCGAGCGTCCCGCGTGCGTTCGCGACCCGCGGGTCCGGCACCGGGATCGCACCGAGTAACGCCTCGGTGTAGGGGTGGCCGGGGTTCTCGAACAGCTCCTCCTTCTCGGCGAGTTCGGCGAGGTGACCGAGATACATCACCGCGACCCGGTCGGCGATATACCTGACGACCGAGAGGTCGTGGCTGATCATCAGGTAGGTGAAGCCGAACTCCTCCTGGAGGTCGCGCATCGTGTTCAACACCTGCGCCTGGACGCTCACGTCGAGCGCGCTCACCGGCTCGTCACAGACGATCAGCTCCGGGTCGGTGCTCATCGCCCGGGCGAGGTTGATCCGCTGGCGCTGGCCGCCGGAGAACTCGTGGGGATAGCGGTTGTAGTACTCGCGTTCGAGCTCGACGCGTTCGAGCAGCTCCTTCGCCCGCTCGCGGCGTTCGGCGGCGTCGTACATGTCGTGGGCCTTCATCGGCTCCTCGATGATCGGCCCGACTTTCATCCGCGGGTTCAGCGAGGACTGCGGGTCCTGGAAGATCATCTGCATGTCCCGACGCAACGGTCGGAGCTCGCGCGAGCCGGTCTCGGTCAGTTCGACGCCCTTGAACCGGACGCTGCCCGCCGTGGGTTCGATCAGCTGGAGGATCGCACGCGCGAGCGTCGACTTCCCGCAGCCGGACTCGCCGACGAGCGCGAGCGTCTCCCCCCGGCGAAGCTCGAAGCTCACGTCGTCGACCGCCTTCACGTCGTCCGAGCCGAACAGCCCCGCGAGGAACCCACTGTCCGACTGGAAGTACTTCGTGAGCCCCTCGACCTCGAGGATCGGTTCGCCCGTCTCCACCTCGTCGAGGCGCTCGGTCGTCTGGCTCATCGCGGACCCTCCACGGTCTCCGGCTGGGCCTCGGTGTGTTCCAGCGGTTCGCTCTCCCAGTAGCCGACCTCGCCGTGTTTGATACAGGCCGAGCGGTGGTCCAGGCCGACCTCGAGCAGGTCGGGTTCGACCTCCCGGCAGGCCCGTCGCGCGTCCGGACACCGGGGGTGGAACCGACAGCCAGCGGGCGGGTTCATCGCGCCCGGCATCGTCCCCTTGATCGGGGAGAGGTCCGAGACGGTCCGATCCGGCCGGGGGATCGAGTTCAGGAGCGCCTCCGTGTAGGGGTGTTTCGTGTCGTGGAAGATCTCGTCGACCGGGCCCTGTTCGACGATCCGCCCGAGATACATCACGTTCACCCGGTCACAGATCTCCGCGACGACGCCCATGTCGTGGGTGACCCAGATGAAACTCGTGTCGAACTCGTCGACCAGGTCGTCGACGAGTTCGAGGATCTGGCCCTCGACGGTGACGTCGAGCGCGGTCGTCGGCTCGTCGGCGATGATCAGGTTCGGCCGGCAGCCGAGCGCCATCGCGATCAGCACCCGCTGGCGCATCCCACCCGAGAACTCGTGTGGGTAATCGGAGTACCGGTCTTCGGCCTCGGGGATCCCCACCCGACGGAGCATCTCGATCGCCTCCTCTCTCGCCTCCTCCTTGCTCATATCCCGGTTTATCTGGATGAACTCCCGGACCTGTCCGCCGACGGTGTAGACGGGGTTCAGGCTCTCCATCGGGTCCTGGAAGATGATCGCGATCTCGTTTCCGCGTACCTCCTCGCGCATCTCCCTGTTCGAGAGCATCTCCTCCGAGTGGACGAGTTTCGGTCGGCCGTCCTCGTCGGCGACCGCAGCCTCGTCGAAGCCGACGAGCGTGCGGTCGCCGTACCGGACCTTTCCGCCGACCACCTCGCCGGGCTCCTCGACCAGCCGCAGGATCGAGGAGGTCGTCACGCTCTTTCCCGCGCCCGATTCGCCGACGAGGCCGACGATCTCTCCCTGTTCCACGTCGAAGGAGACGCCGTCGACCGCGCGGACGGCCCCCCGATCGGTGTAGAACTGTGTCTTCAGGTCGCGTACGGTGAGTAGTGGCTCGCTCATGGTTACTTGATCCGTGGGTCGAGGGCGTCCTGCAGGCCGTCGCCGAAGAGGTTGAAGCCGAAGATGGTGATCATGATCGCGACGCCGGGCCAGACGCTCATCCAGGGGTTCGAGAGCATATACTGGTGAGAGACGTTCAGCATCTGCCCCCAGTCGGGCGTCGGCGGCTGTGCGCCGTAGCCCAGAAACGAGAGCCCCGCGACGATGAGGATCGTCACCCCGATCTGGAGCGTCGCGAGCACCAACACCGGGGCGAAGCTGTTCGGGATCACGTGGCGCATCAGGATGTCCCTGTCCTTCACGCCGGTCGCACGGGCGGCCTCGACGTAGTCCATCTCGCGGACCGAGAGCACCCGGCTGCGTATCAGCCGTGCGAAGACCGGGATGAACGTGATCGCGACGCCGACCGCCGCGTAGGTGATGTCCGGGTTGTTCCCGCTGACGAGCACCGTGAAGACGATCACGAGCACGAGCGCCGGGATCGCGTAGAGCGACTCGACGAAGCGCATCAGCACGTCGTCGACCCAGCCGCCGTAGTAGCCCGAGACGGCGCCGACGACGGTGCCGACGCCCATCCCGATCGCCGTCGCGGTGAGCCCGACGAACACCGAGATCTGCGTCCCGTAGATCAGCCTCGTGAGGTAATCACGGCCCGCCTCGTCGGTCCCGAGGGGGTTGTCGGTGATGCTGCCGGAGCCGCCGTCGACGAAGAAGGGCGGCATCCGGCGTTCGCTCGTCCCCGGGTCGGGGTGTCTCGTCGGGTGATCGAGCATCGGCGCCGCCTGCGCGAGCATGTAGTCGTCGAGCGCGCCGAAGGTCAGCCTCGAGAGGTGCGTGTCGATCGCCGTGATCACCGTGACGGCGAGGACGAGCGCGATCACCGCGAGGCCGAACCGGGCGGTCGTGTCGCTCTTGATCCGGCCCAGGGTGTAGCGCCAGCCGACGTTCGCCTCGAACTCGTCGTCGGCCCCGCCGTCCTCCTCTCGCGTCTGCTGTTCTCCGATCGCCATCTCAGGCCTCCTCCCCGTACGTGACCCGCGGGTCGATGTAGGCGTACGCGAGGTCGGTGATGATCACGCCGATGACGAAGACGAAGCCGAGCACGATGGTCGTCCCGAGGATGAGCTGGTAGTCGAGCGTCTGGATCGACTGGACGATCAGTCGGCCCATCCCGTTGATCGCGAACACCGTCTCGATCAGCACCGCCCCGCCGAGTGAGGTGGTAAGGTTCAGCCCGATCAGCGTGATGACCGGGAGCTGGGAGGGTCGGAAGGCGTGTTTCCTGAGGATCGTCCGCTCGGAGACGCCGTAGGCGCGTGCGAGCTGGACGTACTCGGACTGTAGCGACTCGATCATCGAACTGCGTTCGACGCGCATGATCACCGCCATCTGGAGCGTGCCGAGGGCGACCACCGGTAAGAAGAGGTGTCGCAGCGTCTGGTACCAGAGTTCGAGGTGGTTGCCGTAGCCGTAGAAGGCGGGATCGCGCCACGGATAGACCATCCGTCCCGTGGGGAGTATCCCGAGCCAGACGCCGAAGATGACGATCAGCATGATGCCGATCCAGAAGGAGGGGGTGCTCACGCCGAAGAGCGCGATGATCCGGGAGATGTGGTCGGTGGGCTTGTTTCGCCTGTTGGCCGCGACCACGCCGAGCGGGATCGCGAGCGTCAGCGCGAACGCGTAGGCCGAGAGGACGAGCATCAGCGTCGGCGGGATCCGGGTGAGCATCAGTTCGGAGACCGGGCGGTCGTAGTACATGCTGAGACCCAGGTCGCCCTGGAGCAGTCCCGGCGGTGCGTCCGCGAAGCCGGGGACCCCGAGCAGCCCGAGGAACCACGAGAAACCGAGGTAGTTCAGAAACTGCCTCCAGAGGGGCTCGTCGAGGCCGTAGCGGGCCTCGATCGAGGCGATCAGCTCCTCGCTCGCCAGCTCCTCTGAGATCATGTAGTCGACCGGATCGCCGGGAGCGAGGTTCACCATCAGGAAGGTGACCACCGCGATCCCGAACATCACCGGGATCGCCTGCAACAGTCGATAGACGGTATACCGTAGCAAGCTCATGTGGCTTGTACTGGCGAAGTTTGCGGAACGGCTTATACGCCTCGGTCTGCCTGTCGGTGAGACTGACCGTTCGAGGGATCACGTCCGAAAGAATCCGTCGATCGTATCTCGGTCCCTACAGCAGCGTCACGTCGGGGTGGTCCATCCGCGGGTTCGTCGTCGTCTGGAGGTCCGCCTGCAGCCCCTCGACCTCGTCCGAGAGGTAGGCCGCGGCGTTCAGATCCGTCCAGCCGGGGATGTGGACGCAGTCCTCGATGATGATCTCCTGGATCTCGTTGTAGAGCTCCGCGCGCTCGTCGTCCTCGAACGTCTCGCGCGCCTGGATGATCATGTCGTGGAACTCGTCGTTCTCGTAGTAGTGACCCTGCGTGAGCCCCTCGTTGTCCTGGTGGAACAGCTGGTAGTAGTAGACGTCGGGATCGGCCCCGCCGGTCCACCCGAGCGTGTAGAGCTGGAACTCGTCGGAGTCACCGCTCTGGTACGAACTCGTGAAGACGTCCCAGTCGAGACGCTGGACACCAGCCTCGTAGCCGATCTCGCCCAGACGGTCGGCGATGAGCTCGCCCCAGTTCACGCGCACGTCGTCCGGCGGCGCGATGATGTCGATCTGCGTGTCCTCGTCGATCGCATCGCTCCCGTCGAGGAGGTCCTGTGCGGTCTCGGGATCGAACTCGTAGGCCATGTCCTGGAAGTGATCGATGCCCTCCATCCCGATCGCGTCGGCCGTCTCCGGCGCGACCGACATGTTCGTCCACTCCGCGGCCTCGCCGAAGATGTCCTCGACGTAATCACGCGTCGAGTGGCAGTGGGCGATCGCCCGGCGGACGTCCGGGTCCGCGGTCGGTCCCTCCGCGCAGTTGAACGCGAAGTAGAGGTAGCCGGTGCTCTCGACGGAGGCGATCTCGATCCCCTCCTCGGCATCGAGGTCGTCCCAGTCGGCCGGTGGGATCCCCTCGATGAGGTGGGTCTCCTGTCCGAGGATCCGGGCGACGCGGCCGGCGTCGTCCTCCGCGGGCTCGTAGCGGATCGAGGCGACCTGGCTCGGCTCGTCCCAGTAGTCCTCCCAGAGCTCGACGTCGGCGAACTCGCCGATCTCCGCCTCGACGAACTGGTAGGGGCCCGAGCCGATCGGGTTCTCGGTGTTGTACGCCTCGGGGTCTTCCTGCCTTGCCTCGGCGTTGACGATGTACGACGGGAGGGTGATCGCCTCGAACGGGGCGTAGACGAACTCCAGGTCGAACTGGACGGTGTGTTCGTCGATCTCCTCTGCGGACTCGATCATGTCGACGTCCGGCATGTTGTCGGTCTCCTCCTCGACCGGCGCGGTGAACGTGTGTATGACGTCCTCCGCGGTCACCGGCGTCCCGTCGTGGAACTCGGGCTCCTCCCGTAGCTCGACGATGAAGCGCTGGCCGTCGTTCTCGACCTCGGGCATCTCGGCGGCGAGCTTCGGCTCGAGTTCGAGGTCGCCCGGCTGGTACTCGTAGAGCCCGTCGTAGATCGTGTGATAGATCTGGCCGGAGTAGGCGTCGTTCGCGACCACGGGGTCCCACTCGATCGGCGCGACCTGCTGGGTGAAGTTCAGCTGATCGCCCGAGGGGGCCTCATCGTCGTCGTCCGCCGGCTCGTCGTCGTCGTCGTCCGCGGCCGGATCGTCGTCGTCCTCCGGGGGCTCCGCGTCGTCGTCGGCCGGGTCCAGACACCCGGCTAATACGGTGCCGGAGACCGCGACTCCCGAGGCGAGCAGCTTCCGCCTCGTGAGGAGGTCCATCGCGTCGGTGTCGATCTTTCGTGTCATATCAACAGTATGGTTGTTACTGACTATCCCTCTAAAGTGTTTCGTAATGACAGGGAACGGTCGGCTGACGGCCGTCTGCCGCCCGCTCGTACGGTCTGCTCTACGCCACCCGATCCGACCGCAGACTGGTCGGATCGGGCCGGTGGATCGGGAGATCGATCCGTATCACTCGACGTCGACGACGGTCCCCACGCCCTTCGATCGGCCCTCGCGGAAGACGAAGCGCTGGCCCGGTTCGACCAGATACGGCCGGAACTTGAACCGAACGCGGGTCCTCCCCGTGTCGCCGGGGAGCAGCCGTCCCTCCCGTGGCGAGAAGACCGCCGCTTCGCTCACCGTCTCGACGTGGACGACGGGCTCGTAGCCGTCGCCGATCCGCGTCGGGTGGTTGAGCACCATCACCTCCGCCTCGAACTCCCTGACCGGCTCCACGCCGCTCTCGCGCGGGACGAGCGCCATCCCTCGCTCGATCTCCTCCTCGCGCACGCCTTTCAGCGCGATACCGACGATCCGGCCGGCCGAGGCCGAATCGACCCGGTGGTAGTGCATCTCGATCGAGCGCACCTCGACCTCGCGGAACGTGCCGTCGGCCATCGGCCCGAGGAGCAGCTCGTCGCCGGCCTCGACGCTCCCCGACTTCACCGTCCCCGATGCGACAGCGCCCACGCCCGTCACCTTGTAGCTGCGGTCGATATACATCCGGAACTCGCCCTCGTCGCTCGCCCGCTTCGGGAGCCGTTCGAAGATCGAATCCAGCGTGTCGAGGCCCTCGCCGCTCACCGCGCTCGTCCGGAGGATCGGGACGACTGTCTCGTCGATCTCCTCGATGGCGGCGTCGACGCCGTGGCGCTCGACCGAGAGCGGCGTTCGGCCGACGTCGCGCAGCAGCCGCTCCACGTCACGTGTGACCGCATCGACGCGAGCCGGCTCCACCAGATCCGTCTTCGTGATCGCGACCATCGTCGGCAGTTCGGTCGCGAGCAACACCCCGAGGTGCTCCCTCGTCGTCCGCGTCGGGCCGTCGTCGGCCGCGATCACGAGCAGGCCGTAGTCGAGTTTCTGACCGACGAGTCCCCTGATGGTCGTCCGGAGCCACGGCTCGTGTCCGACCGTGTCGACGAACGAGATCAGCCGGTCGGCCTCCCGGACGACGCGCGCCCGGTCGTTCTTACGGTTCGGGTTCTCCATGTGGACGACCTCGCCCTCGCGGAAGCCGTAGACGCCGTAGGAGAGGTCCGCCGAGAGCCCCCGGTCGACCTCGTGGGGCTGGACGTCGAGGTAGCTCCTCGTACCGCCCTCGCCGTCGTCGGGCTGGCCGGTGACGAGGCTCCCGACCAGCGTGCTCTTCCCGTGGTCGACGTGTCCGGCGGTCCCCACGACGATGTGGTCGTCGTCGGTCTCCAGCAGCGAGCCGGCGCGGATCCTCGCGACGCCGACGAGGCCGTACCCCTCGTCGTCGGATTCCTCGGACTCGCTCTCCGTTTCCTTCTCGTCCCCATCGACCCGCCAGGTCTCGACCTCGTCGATCCTCGCCTCTGCCTCCGCCGCGAGCAGCGAGAGCACGTCCATCGACTCGGCGAACGCCGCCGGCGAGATGCCCGCGATACCGCCGTCGTCCGTGACGCCGACGACGTACGTCGCCTCGCCGTCGCCGGAGAGCACCCGGTGTCTGAGCTGTGCCGCCAGGCTCTCGAAGCGGCCGTTGCCGATGTGGAGCTCCTTCGAGAGCCGTTCTTTGAACTCGATGTGGCCACCGTCGCGCTCACCGTGGGCGATCGCGCGCCGCAGCGCGGCCCGGTCACCGCTCATACGCGGCGCTTAGGTGGGGGTACGTAAAACCGTTCCCGTCGTATGTGATCGCGTGACACGATTCGGCTCCGGAGCCTCGTACTGACTGTTCTCCGTCCCTGCCGGTCGGATTTCTCCCCACCGCTCGGTCCGAGCGCCACCCGGCGATTGCAGTCCGTATCACTCGGTGAGCCGCTCGTACGCCGCCGCGACGCGCTTGAACTGGCGCTCGTCGCCGCCGCGGTCCGGGTGGACCTCCTTCACCCGCCGTCGGTAGGCGCGTTTCACCTCGCGCTCGCCGGCACCCACCTCGACACCCAGAACGCTCGCGGCCTCGCTCGGCGTCGGCCCGCGTTTCGAGGAGGGTGGCCGTCGATACCGCTCTCGTTGCGCGTCCGGCCCCGTCCTTCGCCCGCCGAACGCCGCTGCCGCACCGAAGGCCCCGCGTGGACCCGCCCTCGCGTCGAACGGTCGGCGTCGGACCCGGCGTTGCAGCCGTCCGGTGCCCTGGTACCAGAAGACGTAGGCGGTGCCGGCGGTGGGGGCGGCGACCGCCAGCGGCACCGGCGTAGCGAAGACGAGCGAACTGATCGCCGTCACGGCTGCGATGCCGGCGAAGACGGCGGCCAGCCCGAGCAAGAGCCCCTGTCGTGACACGGAGGCCCTATGGAGTGAGCGGTAGTAAATGCTGGCACACGACTGAAGCCGGTCCGGGGCGAAGCGTACGTATGAGCGTCGAAGGCGTCTGTCAGGTCTGTGAGTCGCGGGCCGCCGATCACAGCTGTTCGCTCTGTGGCGCGCTCGTCTGTCCGAGCGACTACGACCGGACCCAGGGCTGTTGTGTCCAGTGTGCGAGCGGGAGCGGCGGCGGGGACAGCCCGCTCGGCCCGACGATCTGAGTCCCGGGAGACCACCGGACCCGCCGTGGGGCTCGCACGGCCCGTCCTAGCGTCGGTTCGGTCGTCGTCCGAACGGGCGGCGAGTCGCCGGTGAGAGTACACAGTCCGTCTCAGGGGTCGTGCGGCCGCACGTCGTCGACCGAGGGGGAACCGACCGCGAGCACCTCGACGGGTTCGTCCGCGGACTCGGGAACGAACGCCCGGTGGGGATGGCCTGGCTCGACGAAGAAGGCCCGTCCCTCGCTCACGACGAACTCCTCGCCGGGTGTCTCGACGTGGAGCGTCCCCGAAAGGACGAAAAAGGCCTCCTCCTGACGGTCGTGGGAGTGATACCGAAGCGGGATCCGACCGATCGAACGACAGTGATTAGCGTCGGTCCTCGTACGGCCCAGCGTGATAGATCGGGGATACGACGGAGTTGCCGTGACCGATACAGCGGATAGATCCAGTGCGACGGTCCCGTCAGTTCATGATGAGTCCACCGAACAGCCCGTTCAGTGAACCCGCATTCGGGAGCGGGTCGGGCTGCTGATCGGCCGATCGGGGCAGTCGACGATTTTCATACTTCGCCGGCAACTCACGTGGTCATCGGGAGAAGGGGTAGCCGATTACGATCGCCGCGAGGAGCAAACTGCCGATCACGAGCAGGAGGAAGATTCGACGATGCTGGACGAGGATCCCGGTCGACTGTTCGAGCGCCGTCCTGAAGTCGTCGGAGGCTTCGACCCGATCCGAGAGGGTGGGCCCATCGGACTCGGTATCCTCAGCATCCGTCGGCGAATCGTCTCGATCCATCGAAAACGGATATGGGATCCTCAGTTTAAAACCCTCACCTCGTCCCCGAACGAACCTGGGGGAACGGACGTACGTCGGTCGTCTCTTTTCGTTCCGACTTCGGCAGGTGTTTTTCGGGCCTTCGGTAGTGATCGATAGCGCTCTAGCCGGACCACGCGGTAGTTCGTACACCGTTCCCGCCATTTATTTCCAGAAGTGGATTACTATTCGAGACGGTGTATCAGTTCGGCGGTCGGAACCTCGCTTCGAGTGGGAGCGACGGGGATTGGTTACTTCGCCCAGGACTCGACGATGCGGCGGGGTGCGCCGAAGATCAGTTCGGTGAACGCCATCGGCTCGTCGTCCGCGCGGATGTGCGAGCGGACGCGCTGGCTGAACATCTCGACGCAGATGATGAGCACGAGGATGACGATGATCGTCGCCATCATCTCGGTGTAGTTGAACAGCCGGCGCTGGTTGTCGAGCACCCAGCCGAGCCCCCCGGCCCCGATGATCCCGAGGCCGACGGCGATCCGGACGTTGATCTCGAAGATGTAGAGCGTCCAGGCGATGAAGGGGGTGAAGACCTGGCTGAGCATCCCGAACGTCACCGTCTGTGGCTTGTTCGCGCCGGTCGTCTCGATCGCCTCGATCGGGCCGTCCTCGATCTCCTCGAGTTCGTCGGTGAAGAGCCGGCCGAGGTTCCCGATCGTGTCGGTCGCGACCGCGAGCGTCGCGGTGATCGGCGTCACCCCGCCGAGCGGGACGTAGATGAGCACCCAGACGAGCGCGGGGATCGCGCGGATGCAGGACATCGTCCCGCGGAAGATGAAGTTGAACGGGAACGGGACGACGCGCTCGGAGCCGAGCACGCCGAAGAGCAGCGCGAGCGGGAAGCCGATGACCGTGCCCGCGAAGCCGATGGCGAGCGTGATACCCGCCGACTGGAACAGTTCGGGGATCGGGATCGTCTGGCCGGCGATCGCGACCGTGTCGGGGTCTGCGCCCATGATGAACGCCCAGTACTGCCAGACGTCGAGGAAGGGGATCACGCCGAAGACGGTCGTGAACGGGAAGTAGTTCCGGAGCGCGTTGCCGAACTCCGC